>CAMCHB010000038.1 GCA_945874585.1 uncultured Clostridium sp.
TTATTACAAGAAAAAAAGACACTTGTTTGTGACAAGTGCAATCGAAGTTATGAGGATTTTATGGAATCAGGTAAATTTGGATGTGATCATTGCTATGAAGTATTTGAAAAACAAATCAGTTCTTTACTTAAAAGATTGCAGGGAGATAATCAATATAGCGGAAAAGTAATTCAATCACAGAAGAAAAATACAGTTTCTCCCAAAGAACAGGAAAAATCAGAGGGGAATGAAGAAAAAATTAGAACACTAAAACTTAAAATCAAAGAATGCATTCGCTTGGAAAAATATGAAGAAGCAGCAAAAATAAGAGATGAAATTAAAGACTTAGAAAAGCTGGAAAAGGGGGAATAAATCGTGAATTGGTATCTACAAAATGGAAAAGATTCAGATGTGGTTATTTCTAGCCGTATTCGTCTGGCAAGAAATCAAAAAAATACAGCTTTTGTAAATTCAGCAAAAAAATCTGAACTACTACAACGCTTGGAAAAATTGGAAACTGTTGCAAAACAATTAGGCTATGGACTGAAAATGAAACGATTACGTGACATGAGTGAACTAGATAAAATGTGCTTGGTTGAAAAACACATGATTAGCCCAGATTTTGCGAGAAATGGTGTTGATATTGGTGCAATTCTAATAAATGAGGCAGAAAATATATGCATTATGATTCATGAAGAAGATCACATACGCATACAAACTTTTGCATCTGGCTTGGATTTGGAACATGCATTAGAACTTTCAAAAGAATTAGAGACAGCCATCGGAGAAATTTTTCCTTATGCGTTTCATGAACAATTTGGTTATTTAACAGCTTGCCCAACCAATGTAGGAACTGGATTAAAAGCTTCTGTTATGGTGCATTTGCCAGGCTTAACTCAGACGGGAAATGTAAGTAAAATTCTAGAAATCATGAGAGGTTTTGGACTAAATATTCGTGGTGTATATGGGGAAAGAAGTGATACCAGAGGTGATGTATATCAAATTTCAAATTTGCAGACCATTGGTATAACGGAAAAAGAAATTGTGAACCGTTTGCAAATGATGATGGAAAAATTGATTGAGCAGGAACGTTTAGCTCGAAGAATTCTAGCTCGAAACTCTGTTTATTTGGAAGACAAAGTTTATCGTGCCTATGGTATTTTGAGTAATTGTAGGAAATTATCCTTAGAAGAATGTGAAAATTACATTTCTTGTGTTAAATTAGGAACGGATTTAGGAATCCTAAAAGAATTAAATGATTTAAAAATTAAAAAACTGGATTTATATACCAAACCAGCCCATTTACAGAAACTAGCAAATCATGCGTTAGAAGAAAATGAAAGAGAGATCGAAAGGGCTAAAATGGTTCAGAAAATTATACAGGAATAAGGAGGGAGCATTATGTTATATCGATTTACCAATAGTGCCAATGTGGCAATAGAAATAGCAAACGAACTAGCAGTTGAGTTAGGCCATAATTACGTGGGAACAGAACATATTTTGTATGGACTTGCGAAATCGGAAAATGGAATTGCTAGTCAGGTTTTAGCAAATCAAAATATTTTGGCAGATACGATAGAGAAAAAAATTATTGAATTAGTAGGAAAGCAAGAAAACGATCAATTTGCAGGGACAGTTGGTTTAACGCCACGTAGTAAAAGAGTTTTGGAAAGAGCTTTTGCAGAGGCTAGAAAATTAGGCTCCAATGAGATTGGAACAGAGCATCTATTAATTGGCATTATGAAAGAGGCAGATAGTATTGCTGTTCGTATTTTATTAGATTTGAATATGGATCCGCAAAAGCTTTATAATGAAATGATTGGAATTATCAATCATTTTGAAGAAAATGATACGGATACTTATAGTAGCAGAGGAGAGATAAGAGATAGTTTTAATCAAACGCCAACCTTAAATCAATTTGGTACAGATTTGACTAGAACAGCTCGAGAAGGAAAATTGGACCCTGTAATTGGAAGAAAAAATGAGACCGAGAGAGTGATTCAAATTTTGTCTAGAAGAACCAAAAACAATCCTTGTTTAATTGGTGAACCAGGAGTTGGAAAAACAGCTGTTGTGGAAGGGTTGGCTGAAAAGATTGTCAAAGGTGATGTACCAGAATTGTTGAAGGACAAAAGAGTGGTAAGTGTTGATATTTCATCCATGGTGGCTGGTGCAAAATACCGTGGAGATTTTGAAGAACGAATTAAAAAATCTTTAAATGAAGTCAAAAAAGCAAAGGATGTTATTTTATTTATTGACGAAATTCATACCATTGTAGGAGCTGGATCAGCGGAAGGAGCTATTGATGCAGCCAATATCTTAAAACCATTATTAGCTAGAGGCGAGATTCAAGTAATAGGTGCTACTACTTTAAACGAATATCGAAAATATATCGAAAAAGATGCTGCTTTAGAAAGAAGATTCCAACCTATTACAGTGGAAGAGCCTTCAAAAGAAGATGCTATTTTGATTTTAAAAGGAATTCGTGATAAATACGAAGCACATCACAATGTAAAAATTACAGATGAAGCGATTGAATCAGCTGTTCAATTATCACAGCGCTATTTAAATGACAGATTTTTACCAGATAAAGCGATTGATGTGATTGATGAAGCTTCTTCCAAAGCACGTTTAACCACTTATGTGGAACCAGATAAAATAAAGAAAATGGAAGAAGAAGTGAAAGAATTAGAAAACCAAAAAGAAGAAGCAATTGACAAGCAAAAATTTGAAGAAGCAGCAGCAATCCGTGACCAAGAACATGAGCTAAAAGAAAAACTAGAAAAGGAAAAACAAAAATGGAGAAATCGCAATGCCAAAAAGATTATTGAGATTAAGGAAGAAGATGTGGCTAAAGTTATATCAAATTGGACGGGTATTCCAACGACTAAAATTACGGAAAGTGAAAATGAACGTTTAAGAAAATTGGAAAGTATTTTACACGAAAGAGTCGTGGGACAGGAAGAAGCGGTTACGGCAGTAGCACAGGCTATTCGTAGAAGTAGGGTCGGACTAAAGAATCCGAAAAAACCAGTTGGTTCTTTCTTACTTCTTGGACCAACAGGCGTAGGAAAAACGGAATTGTCAAAAGCTTTGGCAGAGGCTTTATTTGGCAGCGAAGATGCCATGATTCGTGTGGATATGTCAGAATTTATGGAAAGTCATGCCGTATCTAAAATGATTGGCTCACCTCCTGGATATGTTGGTTATGATGAAGGTGGTGGCTTGACTGAAAAGGTAAGACGAAAACCTTATTCTGTTTTGTTGTTTGATGAAATTGAAAAGGCTCATCCAGACATTATGAATATCTTATTACAAATATTAGATGATGGACGTTTGACAGATGCTACAGGCAGAACGGTTGATTTTAAAAATTGTGTAATTATTATGACTTCGAATATTGGTGCTCGTTTCATTGCAGAAAACAAAACTTTAGGATTTCAAGTAAAAGGAAATCAAGCAGAGGAAGAAAAGGCAAAGTATGAGGCTATCAAAAAAGAAGTTATGCAGGAATTAAAAAAACAATTTCGACCAGAATTTTTAAATCGTATTGATGAGACAATTGTATTCCATAAATTAACAGATTTGGATATTGAAAAAATTATTGATATGATGTTACAAGAAGTGCAAGAAAGATTACAAGAAAAGAAAATAACATTAACAGTGGAACCATCTGCTAAAAAATTGATTGCACAAAAAGGAACGGATACTAATTATGGAGCAAGACCGTTGCGTAGAGCAATTCAGACCATATTGGAAAATCCATTGGCAGAAGCTATGCTAGATGGTACCTTGCAAACAGGAACAAAGGCAAAAGCAATTGCAGAAGAGGGAAAAATAAAAATTGAAAAGAATAATTAAATATTTATTTTGTACAATCACTAATAAAGTACATAAATTGATATTTAAGGGCTATTAGCAAGTTAATTTGTTAGTGGGCCTTTTTAAATATTCTTAAGAATTTTTGAAAAAGATATTCCCAAAACGCAAGTTTATGTGATAGAATATTACACAATATAGAAAATAAGGAGCGTGTTATAGATGCAGGGAGAAATTGCCTATAAAAGAATTTTGCTAAAGTTAAGTGGTGAAGCCTTAGCAGGTGGAAAAAAAAGTGGTATTGATGCAGAAGTATTAGGAAAAATCTGTGATCAAGTAAGAGTCATTCACGATATGGGAGTAGAAGTTAGTATCGTTGTTGGAGGAGGAAATTTTTGGAGAGGCAATTTTAGCGATGAAATCGAAAGAACGACATCTGATTATATGGGAATGTTAGCAACGGCTATCAATTCTTTAGCAATCCAATCTGCATTGGAAGCAAGAGGAATCGATACAAGGGTGCAAACAGCAATTGATATGAAGGAAATTGCAGAGCCATTCATCAAAAGAAAAGCAATGCAACATTTATCAAAGGGAAGAGTTGTTATCTTTGGATGTGGGACAGGCAATCCGTTTTTTTCAACAGATACAACAGCAGCCCTAAGAGCAGCTGAGACGGAGGCAGATGTTATTTTGTTTGCTAAAACAATTGATGCTATCTATTCAGATGATCCAAAGAAAAATAAAGATGCTGTGAAATACGATGAGATTTCTTATATGGAAATTTTAAATCATAAATTGAAAATCATTGATTCAACAGCAACATCATTGTGCATGGATAATAAAATTCCGTTTGTTATCTTTGGCATGAGTCGACCAGAGAATATTGTTGATATTATTCAAGGTAAAAAAATAGGAACAATTGTAAAATAAAGAAAGTGGAGGATTCAAATATGGATTATAAGCATTTAGAAGAAAAGATGAATAAAACGATTAGTGTTTTAGAAGAAAACCTAGCAGAGGTTAGAGCTGGTAGAGCAAACCCAGCTATATTAAATAAAATTAAGGTAGACTACTATGGTGTGGCAACACCAATTAACCAAGTAGCTGGAATTTCAGTTCCAGAAGCTCGACTAATTGTAATTCAACCATGGGATGCTAGCCTACTAAAAGAAATTGAAAAAGAAATTTTAAAAGCAGATATTGGAATCAATCCAAACAATGATGGTACTGTAATTCGTTTAGCATTCCCAGAATTAACAGAGGAAAGAAGAAAAGAATTGGTTAAAAGCATTAAGAAAATTGCTGAAGAGTCAAAGGTATCTGTTCGTGCTATACGTCGAGAGGGTATGGATGAATTTAAGAAAAAACAAAAAGATTCTGAGATTACAGAGGATGATTTGAAAAAAGCAGAATCTGATATCCAAACAATGACAGATAAAAAGATTGCTAAAATTGATGAAATTTTAGCCAATAAAGAAAAAGAAATTATGTCTGTTTAAAAAATAAAAAAGACAATCCTGTATTGTTAGAATGGAGGCTTTTGGTGGAAGCAAAGGAAATTGATTATAAGCATTTACCACAACATATTGCCATTATTATGGATGGTAATCGTCGATGGGCAAGAGAAAAAAATTTAGATACAAAATTGGGACATAAAAATGGAGCAGATAATTTGGATCAGCTGGTTCATTTTGCTAATGACATTGGATTAAAGTATATGACAGTTTATGCTTTTTCAACAGAAAATTGGAAAAGAACCAAGGAAGAAGTAGGAGCTTTGATGATTTTATTGGGCAACTATTTAGATTATTTTAGTCATAAAGCTGGTTCAGAAAACATAAAAATAAATGTATTAGGTGATATTTCCAGAATAGATGTGAAATTGCAGAAAAAAATAAAAGATACTATTGAAAAAACAAAAGATAATACAGGGCTGGTATTGAATGTCGCCTTTAATTATGGTGGACGCGATGAAATCGTCCATGCTGTTCGAAAATTGGCTCAAGATGTAAAAGAGCACAAGTTGGAAACAGAACAAATTACAGAAGAAATGATAGGTTCTAATTTATATACAGGTGGCCAACCAGACCCAGATTTGCTAATTCGAACAGGTGGCGAATTGCGTTTGAGTAATTTCTTAACATGGCAGTCTGTTTATACAGAATTTTATTTTTCAGATAAGTATTGGCCAGATTTTAAACAGGATGATTTGTTGGAAGCTATTTATGAATTTCAGCAAAGACACAGAAGGTTTGGCGCAAACTAAAATTGGAGGGAATTTATTTTGAATATTAAGAGATGGACATCAGCACTTTTAGGGTTTCCTCTAATTGCGGCTGTGTTAATATTTGGAAATCGTGTTGTAGTGGACATTGCACTTGCTGTGTTTGCCTTTATTGCGTTAAATGAATATTTTAATTGTATTAAGGAAAAGGCAAATCCGATTTACGAGGTGGGATACGCTTCTACTATTTTGATTGCATTAGCTCATGTTATCAAACCAGAAATTTGGATTATGATTATTCCTATTATTTTATTAGCATTGTTTTTAAAGGTCATTTTAACCAAAATGGAGGTAACAATTCATGATGTTGCTTATACGTTGTTCGGTATGCTTTATATTGTTGGACTTATGATGTTTGTTTCAATTGTAAATGGATGTGAACATGGAAAGGTTTTAATTTGGTATGTATTTTTCGCTTCTTGGGGAACAGACATATTTGCTTATTTAACAGGCAAATTTATGGGAAAGCATAAATTTACAGAAATTAGTCCTAAAAAGAGTATAGAAGGATGTATTGGTGGAATACTAGGTGCGATTGTTTTAATGCTTATATATACGGTATTTATCAACCAGTATTTTGATATGCATATTTCATATGGCTACATTGTTGTTATTTCAATTATCTTAAGTATTGTGGGACAAATTGGAGATCTATCTGCATCAACCATCAAAAGATTTGGAGGAATTAAAGATTTTAGTAATTTGATTCCAGGTCATGGAGGTATTTTAGATCGAATGGACAGTGTCATTTTTGTAGCACCTTTTGTTTATTTATTTTTAGTGATTTTGGTTTAATCAGACGGAGGTAAAATTTGTTTGGTATAGTGATTGCAGCAATTAAGTTTATTATATTATTAGGATTTCTTGTTTTAATCCATGAAGGAGGTCATTTTCTTGTGGCAAAATTATGCAAAGTTCGTGTGCATGAATTTGCCATTGGTTTTGGACCCTATATATGGAAAAAGAAAAAAGGCGATACATTATATGCTTTAAGAGCTGTTCCATTGGGTGGATTTGTTCGCATGGAAGGAGAAGAAGAACGTTCTGATCAGCAAGATTCCTTTAGTCAAAAGAGCATTCCCCAAAGAATTGCTATTTTATTGGCTGGCGGTACTGTCAATATTATTTTTGGATTAGTGGTTTATTTTATTTTGGCAACGGCTGGTGGCAACTACGTTTCTAATCAGATAGAACAGGGAACAGAGGAGGCCAGTTTGCAAGCAGGTGATAAAATTATTGCCATTGACCACAAAAAAATTCATTTGAAATCCGATTTAGAGGAGGCTCTAAAAAATTCAAATGGAAATTCTGTAGAAGTTCAAATAGAACGAAATGGGCAGAAGGAAACTGTAAAAGTAACACCAAAGCAACAACAGACCAAAAATACAGGAATCTATTTTGGCGCCACAGGAGATCATCTGAATACAGAGATTCGAGGGGTATATCCGAATAGTCCTGCCAGTGCTGCTGGTTTAAAGGAAAAAGATGTTATTCTAAAAGTAAATGGGCAAGAGGTGAACGATGACCCTTATGCCGTGATCGATCTGACACAAAATACAACTGCAGAAAATGTACAATACACCATACATAGGAATGGACAAGAGATGGAGATTTCTGTAAAACCTGAAACGGTTGTAAAATACTATTTAGGTGTCTCTTTAAAAAAGGCAGATAATACGCTTGGAAATAATCTCTATTATGGTTTCTGGGATACCGCGAATTTTTCCGTTTCTATCCTAGATAATTTAAAGACTTTGTTAACAGGTCATGTTTCAGTGGATCAGTTAATGGGACCAATCGGTATTTCTACGATGGTAGCAGATACCAATGGATTTGCTGAGTTTATTTATGTGTTAGCTCTTATTTCATTAGCACTTGGTGTAACGAATTTATTACCAATTCCTCCTTTGGATGGTTGGAAGGTTGTCGTTTATTTGGTGGAAGCCATTCGCCGTAAACCAATGAGGGAAGAGGTGCAAATGCAAATAGAGTCTTGGGGATTTATTTTTATGATTGTTTTGTCTTTGTATGTGGCTTATCATGACGTGTTAAGAATTTTTTAAAATAAAACAAAATACCTATTGTAGGATGAACAAATTCATACTATAATAGGTATAGATATGCGGGTATAGTTTAATGGTAGAATGTTATGCTTCCGACCTAATGGTGTGGGTTCGATTCCCACTACCCGCTCCATAATGCGTTTTCGTCGAACCACTTGTAATTATTCATACAAGCGAGTTTGAAGAAAGCAAAAAGTGAATATCATATCACTTATATAAGTCGATTTAGTCGGCTTATTTTTTTGCTTTTATGTATTAAAATTGGTAATAAAAGTAAGAAATAGCCTCAAAACATTGAAAAAAGGAGGTTTTTGTGATATGATATCTACAGTTAAAAAAGAAATAGCAATAAGTAAAGAATTACATTCTAAGATTGAATGGGCTTGCACTTTTAGTAATTGTGAACCAAAGATAAAGAATGGTAATTTGAGAATGGTAGAAAAAACTAATCTTGCTTATGTAGAACCACATACTGCTGTTATTAAAGATAAGCTATATTTATTCTTTAATGAACACGAATATTTTTACATCGGTAATTTAGCAAACAAATATCCACTCTCAAAGTTAAGAGATTTTATCAATGGTAACTAATACTAGAAGTTTTCTTTATGTTCAGCAAGTTGTATTACAAGTAAATAATACAGTTTATTTTGAGTGTTAGTTATCATACTAGCACTTTGTTTGTTTTTAGGAGGTTTTAAATGGAAAGCGTTGAAAAGAAAATTGCAGGTATTTATATTAGAGTAAGTACCGAAGATCAAGCTCGAGAAGGTTTTTCTTTGGGAGAACAAGAAGAAAAATTAAGACAACTATGTAAATATAAAGACTTTGAGATATTTAAAGTTTATAAAGATGCAGGAATATCAGCAAAAAATATGAAAGATAGACCAGCATTTCAACAAATACTAGAAGATATGAAAGCAGGTAAATTAAATTATATTGTTGCTTATAAACTCGATAGAGTAACTCGTTCTGTAAGAGATTTAGAAGTTTTAATAAGTACTCTTGAACAATATCATTGCTATTTGATTTGTGATAGAGATGATGTTAATACTTCTACTGCAAATGGTCGTTTCTTTGTTAGAATGTTAACTGTACTTTCTCAATTAGAAATTGAAATAGTATCAGAAAGAACAAAATTCGGCTTAAATGGTGCAATAAAAGCAGGTCATATTCCTGGCAAAGTTCCATTAGGTTATTATAGAGATACTGATAAAACATTAAAAGTAGATGTTGCAACAAAAGATGTTGTTTTAAGAATATTTGAATTGTATTTAGAAGGTAAAAGTTATCAAGCAATATCTAATATTCTAAATGAAGAAAGAGTCCTATCTCCTAACAATAAAAAATGGTGTGACTCTACTATTGAT
>CAMCHB010000039.1 GCA_945874585.1 uncultured Clostridium sp.
CTACACACTGCATATCGTCGGCAGCGTCAGATGTGTATAAGAGACAGATTGATTGATACAGATCCACAAGGAAACGCAACCAGTGGTTTAGGAATTGAAAAAAACCTAAGCTATTCTGTGTATGATGTTATTGTGAATGAAGTTGATATGGATAAAACCATTCAAAAAACAAATGTTAAAAATTTAAGCATCTGTCCTTCAAATATCAATTTAGCAGGGGCAGAAGTTGAGCTTGTTTCAATGATTTCAAGAGAGCAACTCTTAAAAGAAAAGCTAGATTTAATCAAAGATCAATACGATTATATCTTCATTGATTGTCCACCATCACTTGGGTTAATAACTTTAAATACATTTACAGCAGCTGATAGTGTTTTGATACCAATCCAATGTGAATTTTACGCATTAGAGGGATTGGGTCAATTGATGAATACCATCAATTTGGTTAAAAAAAGATTGAATAAAAATCTTGAAATAGAGGGTGCTTTATTAACCATGTATGATATGAGAACCAATTTATCAAATCAAGTTGTAAAAGAAGTTTCAAAATACTTTGGCGATAATGTTTACAAAACGGTTATTCCAAGAAATGTAAAATTAAGCGAAGCACCAAGTTATGGAATGAGCATTATCGAGTATGATGCAAGATCAAAGGGAGCAAAATCATATGATAAATTGGCAAAAGAATTCTTAAAGAAAAATGAAGCAAGCACAGGGAATTCAAGACCAAAAAGAATGAAACGATAAATAAAAGTAAAAAAGTAGGAGGTTTTTATGAAAAAGAAAACAGGATTAGGAAAAGGACTAGATGCATTATTTATTGGGTCAGAATTAGCAATGAATCAAGAGGAGCTAGAGGGAGAAAAAATATGTAACTTAAAAGTGATCGATATTGAACCAAACCGTGAACAACCACGTCGCGTTTTTAATGAAGAATCACTAACAGAACTAGCAGAATCTATCAAAAAATATGGTGTTATTCAACCAATCATTGTTTCTAAAGAAGGGGATTATTATCGCATTGTGGCAGGAGAAAGAAGATGGAGAGCTGCCAAAAAAGCTGGCTTACATGAAATACCAGCTATTATTAAAGAGTATGATGAACAAAAAAATCAAGAAATTGCTCTAATTGAAAACATTCAAAGAGAAGATCTAAATCCTATTGAAAAAGCGATTGGTATTCGCCGTCTAATGGATGAGTATCAATTAACGCAACAAAATGTGGCTGATTTGTTAGGAAAGGCAAGAAGTAGTGTTGCTAATACCGTTCGTTTATTAAACTTAGATAAAAGGGTTATGGATTTAGCGCTTCAAGGAAAATTGACAGAAGCTCATTGTAAGGTGTTATTATCTATTCCAGATAATGATAAACAATATGTTACAGCCCTTAACATTATCGAATCAGGCGATAATGTCGTACAAGCAACCAAGAAAACAAAAATCAAGAAAAAGATGTCAAAAGAACAGGCTTGTCAATACGATGCTATTTACAAAGATATAGAAAACAGATTTCAAGGATTTTTCGGTACAAAGGTAAAATTAGATGCGGGAAAAAGAAAGGGAAAAATTATTATTGAGTACAGTAACAATGACGACTTAGAAAGAATACTAGATTTACTAAAGTAAAAGGAGTGGTTGAATGGCTGGATTGCAAAACATATTCCAATCAGAACACATGAGTGTGGCTATTTTGCTTATCGTTTTGATATTGGTTATTTTGTACGTGATAAACATTGTGCAATTGCATAAAATGAACAAGAATTATCATCAATTTCTCAAGAAATTAGGAAAAGGAGAGAATATAGAAGAAAGTTTAAAAGAATATATAGAAAAAGTTGATGAAGTTAGCATGGATAATAAAGAAATTATTGAATATTATCAAAAACTGGATCAAAAAGGGAAAAAATGCATGCAAAAAATAGGGATTGTTCGTTATACTGCTTATGAGAAAATGGGAAGTGATTTGAGCTTTGCTTTAGCCATCCTAGATGCCGATAACAATGGAGTGGTATTAAACGGAATATATTCAACAGAAGGGTCTAATATTTTTGCAAAACCAATTCAGGCTGGCAAATCAACTTATACATTATCTTCTCAAGAACAAGAAGCTTTACAAAAAGCAATGCAGAGTTAATAAAAAAGCAGGAAATGAAGAGAAAAATTACTTCATTTCTTACTTTTTTTCTTCTTTGGAAACAGAAGAGATGCGATATTTGTTTTCTAATAAAATATAGCAATAAGATAATACGGGAGAAATGGCAACAATAAAAAATACAAATAAGATAAAGGCAAATTTTATGCGCCAATAATAAGCAATTAGACCAATTATCATCATAAAAACAGCATAAATAAGCCAGAGAATAGAAACGCCCATATTAAATAATTTTATATTAGTTACTTGAAAAGATTGCATACGTGCTTTTGTTGTGATAAAGAAAGAGGGCTTTTTCATTATATTGGAATAAATCCCCATAAAAAAGCAAAAGAACGCAAACAAGTAAATAATTCCCATCAAAATGTAAGCCGTGATCTGCATAAGAATCCTCCTTTTTCAATCATTACTTCTATAACTGTAGCATAGTCCAATCAAATAATCAAGAAAACCGGAAAATTTAGAAAAAATTTCTTTTATGTATTGACAAAGGGAAGAGGGTTATGCTAAGATAATAATGTTGTTAAAACAATTGGAGAGGTGGTCGAGTTGGTTTAAGGCACCAGTCTTGAAAATTGGCGTAGGGTAACCCCCTACCGTGGGTTCGAATCCCACCCTCTCCGCCAAAAAAAATTGAGATGTGTTTTTCACATCTCATTTATAAAATGGAGTAGTACCCAAGTGGTGAAGGGGATTGTTTGCTAAACAATTAGGTCGGTAACACGGCGCGGAGGTTCGAACCCTCTCTACTCCGCCAAAAAACATAAGGTCGAAATTGCCTTATGTTTTTTTCTATAATAGGAAAGTATAACTTCCCTATTATAGAAAAATTCATATTGCTATTTCTTTCAAAAAATTTTTTATTTGTTCTAAAAATGATTGCAAGTGCACAAAATGAAGTATATAATAAAACTGTCATTAGAAATATAATTATATTTTTAGTACTATCTATCATAAGAAGGGAAACTTTATTATGAAAAAATTTTTATATCATTATCGCTCCACAATTATTTTATTAGTTGCTATTGTTGTGGGATCTCTTATTGGAATTATTTTTCAAGAAAAAGCAACTATTCTACGCCCATTTGGGGATTTATTTCTGAATCTTTTATTAGTCATCATTGTACCATTGATTTTCTTAACAATTACCACTGCAATTGCAAAAATGAAACAACCAAAACGTTTGGGAAAAATTTTGACGGCCATTATTGGTGTCTTTATTGTAACATCCTTAATAGCAGTATTGGTTGGATTTGCAAGTACATTTTTTGTATCTCTTGTTAATCCAGGGGATACAGAACAAATTGAGACAGCTTTTAGTGAAACATCAGAATCAGAGGAAGAGAATATTAGTATATTAGATCGAACAGTACAATTACTGACGGTAGATGACTTTTCAAAATTGTTATCAAGAAATAATATCATGGCATTACTTGTATTCTCAATTTTATTTGGAATTGCAATGTATATGAGTAAAGAAAAGGCAAAACCTGTTTGTGATTTCTTAATAGCTGCCAATGATATCGTAGGAAATTTATTAAAGATTATTATGTATTATGCACCAATTGGATTAGGATGTTATTTTGCTGCATTAGTGGGAAGTCTTGGGACAGATATTGTCGCCGGATATTTAAAGACATTTTTGTATTATTGTGTAGTTGCAGTTGGATTTTATGTGATCGTGTATACCATTTATGCATTTTGGGCAGGAGGCAAGGAAGGTGTGAGAAAATTCTGGAAAAATGCACTTCCATCAACTGTAACTGCTTTAGCTACATGTTCAAGTGCAGCGTCTATACCGGTTAATATTGAATGTACGAAAAAAATGGGAGTTCCAGATGATATTGCCCAAACAACCATTCCACTTGGCACAAGTTTTCATAAAGATGGATCCATTATAGGATCAGTTTTTAAAATTATGTTTTTGGTAGGATTGTTTGGTACGACCTTTACAGGAATAGGAGATGTTCTAGGTGTGTTAGGAATCGCATTATTAGCTAATTTATTGGTAACAGCTGTTCCAATAGGTGGAGGAACAATATCTGAAATGTTAATTATTACAATGATGGGGTATCCGGTAGCAGCCTTACCAATTTTAACAATCATTGCAACTATTATTGATGCACCGGCAACCATGTTAAATGTGGTGGGAGATACGGTATCTTCTATGATGGTTACCAAAATAGTGGATGGTAAATTAGAAAATTAAGCTAAAAAAATAGAAAAAGTAAATTTACTTTTTCTATTTTTTGCTTTACATATAAAGCTTTTTTGCTTTCATTTTCCAAAAAGATGAGGAAAAACGACCTCTTGTATAAATTCTTTGAAAACTAGAATTTTTTAAAAAGGTAGTTAATAAAGAATTTTTTCCAGCAATAAAAATTTGAGGAACCAAATTTTCTTTTTGGATTTGCGAGCAGACCATTTTTAATGCTTCTGCAAATTGGTCTTTGGTTGGTGTCAGATTGATATATAAAATATCAATCAATCCAAGTGTTACTACGATGCTGAATAAGATCCGATCTGTTGCAAGTGATCGAAATACATATTCTGTTTGATTGTCCCTTTTCTTAATGTCATAGTACATCATAATAGGTCACTCCTTTATATGAGAAAAATAATAACATAAAACCTAATATATTATACCATGATTTGGTCGTTTTATCAAGGAAAAGTGACAATAATTTACATAAAACTTGCTTTAAAAATCTTTTCTTTTTGAATTAGTTTTGTGGCTTGTTGATAACCAATTTTATACAAATAATTGATTTTAGAACAATCTAATAAGGAAATATTGGGGGTGTTAATCAAAATAATATTCGTGGCGCCTAGTAGTTCATAGGTAGATAATTCATGGCAAAGAATTTCAATAGAAGTATGAACCAAGTCAACAATATTATCACAACAATGTTCAGATAGATGGTTTTCAAACACAATATTTACAATCTCATCTGCTCCCATTTGTTTCAAAATTTTCCAAGGTGTATTTTCACGAATACCGCCATCTAATAGCGTATAGTTTTGAAAATTAACAGGAGAAAAAATACCAGGAAAACTACAACTTGCATGGACAGCTTTGGCTAGAGGGGCATCTTCAATTAAAATCTCTTGATCGGAAAAGGATTGAGCTCCACGAAAAGCAGAGGAAGTAAAAATGATAATGGATCCTGTTTTCGTATCGATACTGGGAATAAAAAGAGGAATGGATAGGTCTTTTAATTGGACAACGCCTTTTTCTTTTGCAACTTTGTCAATCAGTTTTTCAATAATTTTTCCAGAATTTAATCCACGTATAGAGACTTTACCACGAAAAATCAAATTACCGAATTAGTTCTAGTATGGTGGGGGCATCTACATACTTGATTTTCTTACAATAGTTTTGAAAAATGGTAAGCATTTCATCTGCAGAATAGCCAAGAGCATATAGGCTGGCAACAATACTACCGGAAGAGGTACCAGAAATGAGATCAAATTTTATGCCTGCTTCCTCAAAAGCTTTGATTGCACCAATATGGGCAGCACCTTTAATGCCACCACCAGAGAGACAGAGTCCTAATTTCAAATTACATCACCTAAAAAATTATATGAGTAAAAAAATAAGAATATACAGAGGAAATATTGAATTCTTTCTATGGTTAGGTTATAATGATTTTGTTCGAGATGGATATAATAAAACAGAAAAACAAAGGAGTGTTGAAAATGATTAAAACAAGAAAAGTGGCCTTAGTTGGTACCGGTTTTGTTGGAATGAGTATGGTGTATGCTTTGTTAAATAGAGGAACTGTAGATGAAATTGTATTGATTGATATTGCAAAAGATAAAACAGTAGGGGAAGCAATGGATATTTCACATGGTATTCCATTTACTGCAGGAGATATGAAGGTAAAAGCTGGTGAATATGATGATTGTAAAGATGCAGACGTTGTTGTTATAACAGCAGGTGTTCCACAAAAGCCAGGACAAACTAGATTAGAATTAGCTAAAACAAACACGAAAATTATGGAGGATATTACAAAAAGTGTCATGGCAAGTGGATTTGATGGAATTTTTGTCATAGCAAGTAATCCTGTTGATTTAATGAGTTATGTTGTTCAAAAAGTTTCTAAATTGCCAAAAGAAAGAGTCATTGGATCAGGTACTTTACTAGATACAGCAAGATTACGTTATATGCTAGCAGAGCGTTTACACGTATCTAGCAAAGATGTTCATGCTTATATTATGGGAGAACATGGAGATTCATCTTTCTTCCCATGGTCACATGCTTATATTGGATGCAAGAGTTTAACAAAATGGTACCAAGAAAAAGGTATGGATGTAAATGAATTAGAAAAAATTCATGAAGAAGTAGTACAAGCCGCTTATGAAATTATCAACAAAAAACGAGCAACTTATTATGGTATAGGAGTAAGTCTAAGTCGTTTAGTGGAAGCAATTTTCCGCGATGAAAATGCTATTTTACCAGTTTCTACGTTAATAAATGGAGAATATGGTAATGAAGGAATTTACATTGGTGTTCCAGCTATTATAGGCAAAGATGGATTAAAAGAAATTGTTCAAATTGAATTAAATGAACAAGAACAAGAAAAATTTAATCACAGTGTACAGACTTTAAAAGATATGCTTCATAGCGAAATAGAACCTTTATTAAATGCATAAAGATCGATTCCAAAAGAACACTTGCTTTTGATTAGAGCAAGTGTTCTTTTTTCGTATGGATTAAGATATTGTAAAAAGAGAAGAAATATTATATAATAGACAGCATAAATAGAAGAGAAGAAGTGGGGGAAAGTAATCAATATGATAAAAAAAGATAGAATTTTAACAGGAGATCGTCCAACAGGAAATTTGCATATTGGCCATTATTTTGGTTCTTTAAAAACACGTTTAAAATTACAAGATGAATATGAAACTTATCTTGAAGTAGCAGATGTGCAGGCTTTAACAGATAATTTTAACAATCCAGAGAAAGTACAGAGAAATGTAAAAGAAATTGTAATGGATCAATTATCAGTGGGAATTGATCCTCAAAAGGCGACTTTTTTTGTCCAATCTATGATACCAGAAATTGCAGAATTAACGGTATTTTATTCAAATTTAGTAACAATTTCGAGATTGGAAAGGAATCCGACCGTAAAAACAGAAATAGCCCAAAAAAGAACATTATTTGGAGAAAGTGTAAGCTATGGCTTTTTAGGTTATCCAATCAGTCAAGCAGCAGATATTACAGCATTTAAAGGGACAATCATTCCAGTAGGAGAAGATCAATTACCACTAATCGAACAGTGCCGCGAAATTGTAAAAAAATTTAATTCGATTTATGGGGAAACACTTCAAATGCCAAAAGCAATGTTAAGCGAAAATAAAAGGATTAAAGGTTTGGATGGCAATGAAAAAATGGGAAAATCATTGGGAAATGCAATTTATTTAAAAGATAATGATGATGAGATTTCTCGAAAAGTAATGTCAGCAGTAACAGATCCAAAAAGAATTCGAAAAGATGATTTAGGAAATCCAGATGTATGTATGGTAGCCTATTATCACCATTTATTTAGTGAAAAAGAGGTACCAACTATTTGTCAGGAATGCAGAGAAGGAAAAAGAGGATGTGTTGCTTGTAAAAAAGAGTTAATTGCGAATATTATTGAACATTTAAAACCAATTCGTGAAAGAAGAAGAATTTATGAAGAGAATCCAGAACTTGTGGATAAGAT
Source organism: uncultured Clostridium sp. (assembly GCA_945874585.1). GTDB lineage: Bacteria > Bacillota > Clostridia > TANB77 > CAG-508 > CAMCHB01. The sequence continues at coordinate 7,861 of CAMCHB010000039.1, forward strand.
ACTAATGGAGGGAACAAAAAAAGCAAGATTAACAGCTTCTGAAACTATGAAAGAAGTAAAAAAGGCAATGAAATTAGATTATAAAATTTAAAGAAAGGGGATAATGTTTTTACATTAGAACAATGAAATTATGTTTGTAGATTATGCTAAAATAATAATTAGATCAGGTGATGGCGGAAATGGAGCACGATCTTTTCGAAGAGAAAAATACGTAGCAGCAGGAGGCCCTGACGGAGGCGATGGTGGAAAAGGTGGAGACATTATTTTTCGAGTGGATCCAGATCAAAATACGTTAATTGATTTTCGCTATCATAAAAAATTTAAAGCTGAAAATGGGGAAAATGGTAGTGGTTCCAATTGTTATGGGAAAAGTGGAAAAGATTTATATGTTGATGTACCAATTGGAACAGTGGTAAAAGATGCATCAACCGGAAAAGTTATTGCCGATTTATCACGTGAAAAAGAGGAAAAAAGAGTTTTACAAGGCGGTAGAGGCGGAAAAGGAAACGCACATTTTGCAACTTCAACAAGACAAGTTCCTAATTTTGCACAAGAAGGTGAAAAGGGAATTGAATTAGAAGTTATATTGGAATTAAAATTGTTGGCTGATGTAGGACTAATTGGATATCCCAATGTAGGAAAATCTACGATATTATCGAGAGTAACTTCTGCAAGACCTAAAATAGCAAATTATGAATTTACTACAATTCAGCCTAATTTAGGTGTTGTTAAAAATGAATATGGTGATAGTTTTGTGATGGCAGATATCCCAGGAATAATTGAAGGAGCAAGTAGTGGAGTCGGTTTAGGAATACAATTTTTAAGACACATTGAACGAACAAGATTATTATTACATGTAATTGATGTATCTGGCTTTTCAGGAAGAGACACTGTGAAAGATTTTTATACGATCCATAATGAATTAAAAAAATATAGCGAAAAATTAAGTAAAAGAAAACAAATTATAGTAGCTAATAAAATTGATGTTATGCAGGATGAAAATCAGTATAAAAAATTGGAAGATTTAGCCCATAAAGAAGGATTGGAAATATTTAAAGTATCAGCAGCAACAGGATTAGGGCTAAAAGAACTAATGAATGTTGTAGCAAAGGAACTAAAGACATTACCACAACAAGACATAAAAGAAGAAATAGAAGAAGATGTAGTATATACATTAAATCATAAAAAGGACGATTATACGATTACAATACAAGATGGTGTTTATGTTGTGGAAGGAGAAGCTATTGAAAAAATATTAAGACGTATCAATATGGAAGATAACGAATCTTTATATTATTTTCAAAAGTGTATTAGAAATTTAGGTGTAGAAGATAAATTAAAAGCTATGGGAATAAAAGAAGGAGATACTGTTAAATTTGTTATTTGGGAATTTGAATGGTATAATTCATAAAAAAGGACAAAGATGATTTCATCTTTGTCCCTTTTTTCTCTAACAAGAGTGATATTAAAAAGAAGTTTTTACATCTTCTTCATTTAGAGAAAAGTTTTTAATAATTCGTCCATAAAGAAAAAATTCGC
>CAMCHB010000040.1 GCA_945874585.1 uncultured Clostridium sp.
ATGTATTGCAACTGCAATGCTAGCACTCTGATGCATTATTTTTCTTTTGCAGAGGAAGAAAAACCAAATATAAAAACGATTATCTTTACTATTATGCGTAAAATAGAAAAATCATTAGATGATTGATATTTTATACTTGCCGAAGATAAATCATAAGGAGGGGTCATTATTTGTCAAATAGAAAATATTTTTTAATTTTAGCTTTAGCTACTTGCCTGTGCCCTATTTTAATGTTGGGACTTTATCATATTCAGTTTAAAATTGTATCCCTTATGGATAAAAATACCGTTACAACTAGCATCAATCAGGTTGTAGAGGAAAATACACAAAATTTAAGCAAATAATGCTTTTTATTTTTCATTCGAATTTGTCTGTCAGTATAATTTTTGATCAAACAAATAGATATTCTAAAATTTAGCTTAGAATTCTATTTGTTTTGTCATTCTTTTCAACTTTTTGAAATTTTTTCGAATTTTTTTGAAAAAGTTATTGACATCCATTCTAAAATTTAGTATACTAGTCAATGTCAATGAGACGGGCGCATAGCTCAGCTGGGAGAGCATCTGCCTTACAAGCAGGAGGTCATAGGTTCGAACCCTATTGCGCCCACCATTTTTTTTGGCCCGGTAGTTCAGTTGGTTAGAACGCTAGCCTGTCACGCTAGAGGTCGACGGTTCGAGCCCGTTCCGGGTCGCCATTTTTTTATCTAAAAGAATTTGGCTTCATAGCTCAGTTGGTAGAGCAAGGGACTGAAAATCCCCGTGTCAGTGGTTCGATTCCACTTGAAGCCACCATTAAATATATAAACTATTAAAAACACAGCAGTAAACTGTGTTTTTTTCTTTTTTTTTACAAGTGGAATCGAAAAAAAATAGTCCAAACGGACTATTCTTTTTCGATTTTCGTATTCTCTCCATAACGCTTAATCTTCTGCGTTGTCGTCTTCTCAAACTCCTTCTTTACCACGCAGAATCCCTTAATATGCTTATAATTTGGAATCTTCTTATTCACCTCTTGCACGGCTTCCCCAATAATCTTTTTTACCTGATCATCAGATGGCTGATCCAATTTCAAAAACTTTTTAATAGCATCCATATTGGGAAAAATTTTAGCTTCCACTAAAGTATCTTCCTTCTTCTCATCTTTTACTCCTAAAACCAAAGCTTCTTGAATCATTGGATCTTCTGTTAAATAGGCCTCTAATTCTTCAGGATAAATATTTTTACCATTCTTTGCAATAATAACACTTTTACTTCTTCCGGTAATATGCAAATAACCTTCTTCATCAATCTTTCCTAAATCGCCAGTGTAAAACCAGCCATCTTGCAATGCTTTCTTAGTAGCCTCCTCGTCTTGATAATACCCTAGCATAACATTTGGGCCTTTGACAATAATCTCGCCTACTCCCTCTTGGTTTGGTGAGTCTATTTTAAATGTCACATTTGGAATTGGCAATCCAGCAGCATCTGCTTTTCGATAAAAATCATTGTTTCCAGCTACCAAAGGAGAACATTCTGTTAAACCATATCCTTGTAAAACACGAATTCCTAATTCTTCAAATGCATTGGATACTTCTGGTGTCATAGGAGCTGCTCCTACAATAAAGGTATTTAATTTACCTCCCAATGTTTTCTTGATTTTGTTCTTAACAATTGGTCTTGCGTAGAAAGGTAATGCTTTAAAAATATTTTTTGCATTTTTAAAATCAATTTTGGTAAACGTTTTCTTCAAGGTTTTGATAACCTTTTTATAGATACTTTCTAGCAAAAGCGGCACACATAAAATAAAGGTTGGTTTATATTCTAACATATTATCAGCAATATGACGTAAGCCGTCACAATACGTAATACATCCACCGCCATAGATGACAAGCAAATAGCCTAAAGTACATTCATACGTATGATGAATTGGCAAAATAGATAGAACACGAACATGCTGCATAACATTTACAGTTGCTGCAACAGACATGATGTTTGAACATATATTTCTTTGAGATAGACAAACTGCTTTTGAACTTCCCGTTGTTCCAGAAGTGAATAATAAAATATGCATTTCATCTGGGTCAATTTGAATCTCTTTGAAACGTTCATCTCCTTCTTCCAATAAGGCTTTTCCTTGATTTAAAAGATCGGAAAAAGATTTCACGCTCTCTCCTGATTCTTCTGTTTCATCAAAGCTTACCAAAGTTAAATCTGAACAATGAAGTTCATTTTTATGTTCTAGCAATTGTTCCATATATTTGGCATCTCCTAATACAATCGCTGTATCAGCAACACGATTGAATTGAAGAATTTCTTCTATTTTTAATTCTTTATCCAGTGGAACAACAATTCCTACAATGGCAGCTGCCATATAGGAAACAGCCCATTCATAACGATTCTTTCCAATCACACAAATGCGTTTATTTTCCATTCCCATTTCAATGAATGCTGTGGCTAAATTTTCAATATCTTCCTTGTATTCACGGTAACTAATATCGACAATTTTTCCATCTTTTTTGACTTGAAAAGCAATTTGATCTTTGTGTTGTTCATATGTCTTATATAACAAATCCTTAAAGTCAGTAATCTCATAGATTTTATGATATTTCTTTTCTAACTGTTTTACTAAATTTGGTTTGTTTTCCATTCTTTTTCTCCTCAAATTTTTCGATTTAGTGTTGCAATTCTTGCAAAGCACATTTTAATTGGGTATCTTTATCTTGTGGTATGGTTAAAGCATCTTTTACATCATCTGGTAAGCTAACTTGAATGTCTGGCTCAATTCCAATTTTGTTAATTTTTTGATTGTTTGGTGTAAAATATTCATTGGTTGTAATTTTTAATCCAGCCCCACTTGATAATGTAAAGACATTTTGGATAACCCCTTTTCCATAGGTTTTTTCGCCAATCAATTTGGCTTTTTGATGATCTTTTAAAGCACCAGCCAAGATTTCAGATGCACTGGCTGAATTTTCATTAACTAAAACAACCACTGGTACCTTTACAATAGGGTCATTTTCAGATCTTGTAATTTCTTCTTTTCCATTTTTATCTTTGGTAATTAAAATGGTTTTATCTTTATCCAAGATATCATCTGCAATTCCCGTTGCTGCTTGCACAATACCACCTGGGTTGTTTCGCAAATCCAAAATCAAACCTTGGATTCCTTGTTGGCTTAATTCTTGGTATTTTTGTACAAATTCTTCTGCTGTATCCTCATCAAAACTATAAATTTCCATGTATCCAATTTTGTTATCTAAGACTTGTGTTGCAATTTGATGCAATTTAATATTTTCGCGATTTACTTCAAATTCTAATGTTTGATCTTCTCTTTGAATGGTCAATTTAACACTTGTGCCAACCTTACCTTTGATGCGGTTGGATAAATCGGTTAAACTAGAATCATCTGTAACATCATAGTCATCTACTTTTGTAATCACATCTCCTGGCATAATACCAGCTTTTGCGGCAGGTGAATCTTTTATAGGTGATACGACTACAATTTTATTATCGCTAGAGCGTTTTCCGTAATAAATACCAATTCCATCGTAGTTACCTGTAGCTTGGGTTTCAAAGCTTTCCATATCCTTTTTTGGAATATATTCTGAGTATTCATCTCCTAAGCCTTTTACATAGCCCATTAGAGCCTCATCTGATAAATTTTGTTCATCTACATCACCTAAGTAATATTTATCAATCAAAGCCTTTACCTTGGTCATTTCGGTATTAACACCTTTATCTGATGTTGGTAACATGACATATTTGGTGCTATCATTTTTTCCTATGGTATGATAGATTAAGATGCTTGTGCAAATAAAAGTTATAATGATAACCAAAATAAGCAACATAACGGTTTTATAAATTCTTTGTTTTTTGTTGTATTCCATAAGATCCTCCCTTTCACTTGGATTTCTTCCTATTTTTTTGTTCTTTTCATTATACTACAAACCCTTGAAATCGTATACCCCCTAAAAAAAATTTCTAGAAAATTCTAGAAATTTTTTAGAGTTACAGTTTATTTATGGTAGATATGGCAATGGATTAACAGGTCTTGCATTTACTCTCACTTCAAAATGCAAATGTTCTCCTGTTGAATTTCCAGTTGACCCAACAGTCATAATGGCTTGTCCTTGAGATACCTCTTGTCCCTTGCTAACCAATCGAGAGCCAGCACGTCCATGAGCATACAATGTCATCGTACCATCGCCATGATCAATGACAATATATTCTCCATAGCTTCGGTAACTACCATCACTATTTTTCTTTGCTTCTGAAATAACTACGGTTCCACCTTTAACAGCACGAACTGTTTTGCCACTTACTCCGATGTTAATATCCACACCTGTATGTCCTGTATAAGATGGATAATTTTTATTTCTAATATTGGCTTTGCTTAATCCTGCAATTGGGAAAATGTAACCATGGGAACTAGCAGATCCAGATGAATCATTTCTTGTACTGCCACTTGTACTACCACCATTATTAGAAGGCTTGTTTGTTGTCGTATTATTTTTTTTGCTATTTTTTTTAGCTTCTTCTTGTTTTATAATTTTCGTCAATTCATCTTGGATATCACGTTTATCTTGCTCCAATTCATCCAATTGTTTTTGCAATTCTTTTTCCTTGCTTGATAAAACACTTACTTGCTTATTTTTTAATTCTTTTTTGTCTGCTAAAGCACTAGTTGTTTCTTGTTTACTCTTCTTTTTAGCATCAATTTGTGATTTGGTATTCTCCAATTGTTTCTTCTTATTTTCAATATCTTTTTTGCTATTTTCCAAATCTGATAATAAATTTGAATCATATTTTGCAATTTCAGAAATCAAATAATAACGAGAAATGAAGTCTGATACACTTTCAGAATTTAACAAAACATCCAAATAAGAAGTTTGGCCCGCTTCATACATAACAACCAATCTTTTTTGCATAGAATTGTCCTGTTCTTGGTACTTTTCTTCTGCTTTTTTCAATTCCTCTTCTTGCTCTTTAATTTGGTCTTGTAAATCATCCAATTCATCATCAAGATCATCAATCTGATCTTGATACGTATTGATCTGATCATCAATTTTTTGAACTTCTTTTAACCCATCGGATAAATCATCTTGTACATCGCCAATTTCTTTTTTGGTACTATCAATTTTACTATCCACATCTTCTTTTTTATTTCGCACTTCCGTTTCTGAACTGGTTGCATAAACCAAATTAGAACTTGCTAAAAGTGTGAGCACTATTCCCATTGTTAAAATCCAATTTACAATTTTTCTTTTTTTCATAATTCCTCCACCTCTATTGATTTGCATCAACAAAATTTAATGGTTGAACATATTCACCATTTACTCGAACTTCAAAATGTGCATGAGGTCCTGTAGCATAACCTGTCATGCCAACTTTCAAAACAGGATCTCCTTTCTTAACTTGCTGTCCTACTGTCACTAAGATTTCGCTACCATGAGCATACAAGGTAGATACACCACCTCCATGATCAATGATAACCATGTTGCCATATGCCTTGTTAAAACCAGCTTTAATTACTACTCCATCATTGGCTGCAATAAAGTTTGCTCCAATTGGTGCTCCAATATCGGTACCAGTATGCAATTTATAAATTCCTGTTACAGGGTGTACACGCATACCAAATGGAGATGTAATTCTTGTATAGCCAGGCACTGGCCATGCCATAACGCCTCCCACATAATCTGTTCCAATATTGGCTGTTGTTAGCATAACAATTTCTTTTTCAATGTTGCGCATTTCAACCATACTTTGGTCAATCTGTTCTTGCAAATCTTTTTCTTTTTTTGTTAAATTAGTCACATAGTTATTTTTGACAACTAAAGTGTTTTCGAGAATAATTTGTGTTCTTTCTACTTCATCTTTTGCTTGTTTGTACTGCTCCATTTGATTGTTCAATTCTTGTTTTTGCTCAGCAATTTGATTGCGTTGTTGCTCCACATCATCCAATGCTTGTTCATCGTATTTTGCAATTTCCGTAATTAAATAATAACGAGATAAGAAATCACTGATACTGGTTGCATTAAGCAATACGTCTAAATATTTGTTTTGTCCAATTTCATACAAAGCCACCAATCTTTTTTCCAATGCCTTTTTTTGTGATTCATATTCTTTTTCTTTTTGTCCTAATTCTTGCTCAATACGTGCCATTGATTCTTTCAAATTAGAAACTTGCAAATTCACACGATCAATACGCATTTGATAATCTAATGTTTTTTCATTTAATGCTTCAATTTCTTTCATGGTATCGGATAAATCTGTTTGTACATTGGTTAATTCACTGTTAGAGTCGTCTACCGAATCTTTGATTTGATCATGCGTTGTCTGTAGTTCGTTGACCGTGTTTTGAACGATACCATTTTGCATCACCTGATTGTTGGTTGTATTGATATTGTTTGCATTTTCATTACTTGTATTTGCCATTTCTTGTGCATGAGTTCTAGAATAAATGGATAAAATCAGCACAAGAACTGTTATTAGCGTTATGATTTTATTCTTCATGTCAATACGCTCCTTATTACACCTTCAAATACCTTCTCATTGACATAGCACTACCAATTATTCCAATTCCAATTCCTAATAAAGCATACACAATAATAATAAGTGAGAATAAATCTTGGAAACTTAATAAGTTGAATCCTATAATATTATTTAAGGAAGATCCCACGATTCGGCTTGAAATCATATTATAAGCTAATCCGATTAAAACAACAGATAGCATGGATGCAATTGTTCCTATAATAATACCTTCTACCACAAATGGTGCTCGGATAAAGCTATTGGTAGCACCTATGTATTTCATAATAGAAATTTCTTTTCTTCTTGCATGTACAGTTAATTTGATAGTATTTCCAATAATGAAGATAGAAATTAAGATAAGCAAAACTAAAATAATTCCTGTAATAATATTGATTGTATTACCAAGTGATACTAATTTTTCTGTTGTTTCATCACTACTGTTGATATTTTTTACATTATCCAATTTATTGATTTCGTCTTGTACTTGTGCACTCTTTTGTAAATCTGTCAATTTTACAATATAAGAAGCTGGGAAAATATCCATTCCATTTAAAATTTCTTGATTGCTTTTTAATACTTCCTTCATTTGATTTAAAGCTTGCTCTTTTGTCTTATATTGAGCGGTATTAACACCATCAATGGATAAGATCTCTTGGCCTAGTTGCTTGATTTGTTCATCGGTTGCATCATTTTGGATAAATACTTCGATTGCTTGTGAAGATTCTACCTGGTCAATAGCATTACGAATGTTTTTTCCTACTACAAAGAAAATACCAAATATCAACATGGTTGCACACATAATGGCTAAACAGGAAAATGTTGATTTTTTGTTTTTGAAAACATTTCGAAATCCTTCTCCTATTAGATATCCTAATATATTATATTTCATGATCATAACCACCTTTTTTATCGTCTCTTATAATTACACCTTGATGAATCTCAATCACTCTCTTTTTCATTTTGTCTACAATATCCTTGGCATGAGTAGCCACTACAACAGTGGTGCCTCTCATATTGATATCATTTAACAAATTCATAATATCCCATGCCGTATCTGGATCCAAATTACCAGTTGGCTCATCTGCAATAATCATTGCTGGATTGTTCACCAAGGCTCTGGCCAAAGAAACTCTTTGTTGTTCTCCACCAGATAGTTCTTCTGGATACATTTTTGCCTTGTGGCTTAAACCAACTAAGGATAACACCATTGGCACTTGTCTACGAATATGCCTTGGAGTTGCTCGAACGACATGCATGGCGAATGCAACATTGTCATACACTGTTTTGTCTGGTAACAAACGGAAATCCTGGAAAACGACTCCCATACTTCTTCTTAGATAAGGAATACGGCTTTGTTTTAAAAAGGTCGTGTCTTTTCCATTGATGATAATATTTCCTTTGGTAGGTTCTTCTTCTTTTAGAATCATTTTAATAATTGTTGATTTTCCAGAACCTGAAGGTCCAACCAAAAAAGCGAAATCGCCTTTATCAATTTTAAAATTTGCCTGTTTAACAGCAACTGTACCTGTGTCATATGTTTTTGAAACATTTTTAAATTCTATCATTATTTTCTCCTCGAAATGAATATTCTATTTATTTTCATACACAATTATCATAACAATAAAAAAATACAATTGCAATATATAAAAGACAAAAAAACAATATAAATTTCATGATTTTCATGCATTTATATTGTTTTTCTTTTTTTCTCTCTTTTTTTATCAAATTCTATTCTTCTAAAAGGTAATTTCACATTTCTTTTTTATCTTTCAAATTCATCCAAGCTTTTAAATTCATAACCTTGCTCTCTTGCCCCCTGAATAATAGCCTCTAATGCATTGCAATTATCCGCCGAATTTCCATGTAGTAGAATAACAGCACCTGCATGTAAATTATCCAGCACTCTTGATTTGGCATATTCTACACCTTTTTGCTGTTTTTCATTCCAATCATCATAAGCCAGTGACCACATAACCGTTCGATATCCCAGTGAATTGGTTAAAGCTAAAGTGCGTTGGCTGTATTCCCCTTTTGGTGGTCTTAGATATTTCATTTCATAATGAAATTTTTCATACACAGTTTGGTGTAAATCCATCACTTCTTTTCTTAGCTTATCATCGTCTAATGAAGGCATACTATAGTGATTGACCGTATGGTTTCCCACAATATGTCCACCATCTATCATCTTTTTTACCAGTTCTGGTTGAGAATTTAAATAATGGGCCGTTATGAAAAAGGTAGCTTTGACTTGGTTCTTTTGCAATGTCTCTAAAATTTTATCGGTATATCCCGCTTCATAGCCTTCATCAAATGTTAGATAAATTTTTTTACTCTCTGGATTCCCCATTGCAATCCCATTAGCCTCATCTATATACGCCTTATTTTTGCTTCCCAAATCTGGCTGTTTATGATCCTTTTCACGTTTGATTCCCCATCCAATTTTTTGGTTGCTAAGAGAGGTTTTGGTTTCTGAACTAGCTAGAACTGTATCCCCTTGAAAATGCAAAATACTAACCGCAAATAGAACCATCACAACCGATAGCATGGATAACATCACATACTCACTTCGAATTTTCACCTCCATACCCTCCTTCTCCGTAAGAATTGTATTGTATAGTATGAAGATTTTTGGAAAAATAGAACTGTTATTTAGAAGTAGGTATTAAAATCGTACAATTTTATTATAAGTTTCAATGGCAAAATTATCGGTCATACCAGATATGTAATAAATAATAGCTTTATTGTATTCTTTTTCATTTTCCATATGAAATACAATATCATTTTTCATTTGACTATCTCTTTCCAAGTTCCAGTAGCGTCTAATCCATTCTTCAAAACTTCCGATTAAATCTGG
>CAMCHB010000041.1 GCA_945874585.1 uncultured Clostridium sp.
AAAACCCTCCATGTTCGTAATTTCTATAATTATATGTATGCTTTTATTTTTGATTTATACCCGCAATCATTCAACACTTTTTAAGCTTTCAATCATATCGATCTTGCGTAGTACAAAATGAATGACCGTATTAACAATCCATGAAAAGATAATCGTGATAATACCAGCATAAACATAACTAATTGGTTGAACGTGTTTGATAAAACGTAATTTATCAATTTCAACACTAGCAATAATACTACTGGTCAAAAACGTACCAAATAATAAGCCTAGTGCCACTGCTATTAAGGTAAAAATTATATTTTCCTTGTTAATATAATTATCCACTTCCTTATCATAAAATCCTAACACTTTTAAAGTAGCAATTTCCCTTTGTCTTTCTCCGATATTGATATTGGCCAAATTATAAAGCACAATAAATGCTAACATAGCAGATGCAACAATTAAAATAACGACCACATAATTCATTGTATTGAGCATATCAGAAATTGTATTCATAAGAGAACTGACTTCTGTAACAGATGAAACACCTTCGATATTCAATAAATCTTTTGTTATTTGATCTTTTTGCTCTTTGGTTGCTTGATCACTTAATTTGACAAATATCATATTGGTTTTATAAGAATTGAAACTTTGCTCTAATAGCTCTTTCGTCATATACACATAATGCGCTACATAATTTTCTACCACTGATGACACACGAAAAGTATGTTCAGCTGAATCGCTATCCAATAAAGTTACCTCATCTCCCGCTTTTACATGTAAAAAAGAAGCAACTTTGTCCGTTATGACAATACCATCATTCTGTAAGGATACATCTTGTCCGGTTTCGACATCCTTTAAATGACAGACTTTTTCAAAAGCATCTAGATTGTCTGGTGCCAAAATAGTAACATCGTAATTGATTTTAACTCCTTGCAATTTTCCAGATGAAGCATAGAGATCTGACACTTCTGTCACAGATTCTTGTTGTGCTAAATAATCTTGTAACGAATGAATTCCATTGGTATTCATCAACGCAATACTCATGTCGTAACGGAAAATTCCCCCATATTGAGAAGCTGGTATATCAACAACAGAATCTTTGATACCAAATCCCGTTAACATTAAGCCTGTACAACCTGCAATTCCAACAATCGTCATAATGGCTCGTTTTTTGTATCGAAAAATATTACGCATGGTTACTTTTTGTGAAAAGTTTAATCTCTTCCACAAAAAAGTAATTCTTTCCAAGAAAATCTTTTTGCCATTTTTCGGTGGTTTAGGTCTCATTAGCACAGCTGGCATTTCCTTTAATTCGTGGTAAGCCACCCAAATGGTAGCTCCACCAATACACAAAAACGCAATTAAGATTCCCATTAAGCCTAATTGTGCACGATATGCCGTGTAAAACTGTGGTAATGTATATAATAGGGCATATAGTTTCCAAACAATGGTTGGTAGCAAATATAAGCCTATACTCATACCAATCACACCACCTATGACACAGGCTAAAAATGCATACATGACATATTTTGATATAATTTGTAAATTAGTATATCCCAATGATTTTAATGTACCTATTTCAATTCTTTCTTCTTCTATCATACGTGTCATAGATGTTAAGCTAATAAGTACTGCCACTAAATAAAATATAATAGGAAATATCTTAGCAATATTAGACATGGTTTTGATAGCATCAAATATATTGGAATAACCTGTATTGTCCATTCTGTCTTGTATGTACCATTTTGCCTTTTCGATTTTTCCGATTTCATCGTTGGCATCGGTTAATTTTTGTTGGGCTTCGTCTAGCTTTTCTTGCGCTTCTTTTTTACCTTTTTCCCATTCCTGTTCTTTTTCTTTTAATGTTGCTTTTCCTTCTTCAATTTGCTTTCTTCCTTGCTGGATTTTTTCTTTTCCATTAGCCAGTTGCCTATTAGCCTCTTTTTTTCCTTGCTTATATTCCTGTTGTTTTTGGCTTAATTCTTGTTTGGCAGATTGTAGCTGTTTTTCGCCAGTCGCAATTTGATTTTGACTTTCTTCTAATTTAGCTGTTATCATCTCTTTTTGTTGTTGCAACTGTTGTAAACCTTCTTCTGCCTGCTGAAGTAAACCATCGATTGCAGTTGTATCACTTCCCATTTGCTCCATTTTCTGTTTTTGTTCTTGCAACTGCGAAATCTGTTGTTTGGTTTCGGTTATTTTTTGATCCAACAAATTGCTGGTTTCTATCATTTTCGGTTTCTGATTTTCGAATTCTTGTTTGCCCTTTTCCCATTCTTGTTCTTTCTCTTCTATCTGTTTTTGAGCCTCTTCTATTTGAGTTTTTGCACTAGCAAACTGTATTTTCATATTTTTCTCTTGGGTATCGATTTGTTTTTCAGACTGATTTAACTGATTTTCTGAATCTTCTAATTTTCTTTTGGCTTGATCAATTTGTGTTTTAGCATCGTTTAATTGTTGTTCCACTTTTTCCTTATTTTCATCGTATTCTTTTTGAGCATCCTCTAATTTGTCTGTTGCTTTTTGGACAAGTTGTTGATGGCGAGCCTCTTGTCTTTCTTCTTTTTGATCTTCTATTTTTTGCTTAACAACTTGCACGCGATTTAAATAAGCATCACTGTTTGTGATCTCTTGTCTAGCTCCTTTTACAGTAATATCAATTTCCGTATCGTAGTCCATTTGGATGACATCATCTTTTACATAAATAAAGCAAGAAATTTTCCCATTTCCAATTGATGTGCTTCCTCTTTCACTCGAAATGTACGCAGGTGATTCGGCAATTCCTACAATCGTGAATTGTTTTATGGTAAAAATGGGGTGTCCATTTTCATCTACATCATCATTTTCAATTTGAATGGTTTTGCCCAAATAGTCTTCCATATTTCCTGCAAGCAAATAATTTTTATCCAACAAGCACTCATCTGATTTTTCTGGTTCTCTTCCCGCAACCACAAATGGTACATTGACATTGTCATGATATTCAATCCATTTGGCTATGCTTTCCTGATTTTCAATTTGAATGGTTGCATCTTTTGTTTGAACACTTTGTACGGTTTCAATTTCTGGAATTGCTTGAAGTGCTTCTACGTCATCACTGGTTAATCCAAGGGTAGAACGAATACTAATATCATACATTTTACTCGTGTCCACATAACGATCTAAACTATCGAGCATATCTGGACTTGTAGCAGCTAATCCTGCATAAAATCCAACCCCTAAAAGAGCCATCAATAAAATAGATAAAAATCTTCTTCTTGTTTTTTGAATCGATTTCCAATTATTTTTGAATAGTGATTTCTTCATTCTTTTTTCCTTTCTATTACCATTCAATCTGATCAATCGAGATTGGCTTTTCATTCACTACAATATTTTCGGCTGTTCCATTTTTAAAATGAATCACCTTATCTGCCATAGGTGCAATAGCACCATTGTGTGTAATGATAATAACAGTCATGTTTTCCTTACGAGCCATTTCCTGTAATAACTTTAAGATGCTTTTTCCTGTTTTGTAATCAAGGGCTCCTGTTGGTTCATCACATAGCAATAATTTAGGATTTTTAGCAATTGCTCTTGCGATCGCAACTCTCTGCTGTTCCCCTCCAGATAATTGACTTGGGAAATTGTTCTTTCTCTGTTCCAAACCAACTTTGTTTAAAATTTCGTCTACATTTAAAGCATCCTGGCAAATCTGTGTAGCTAATTCCACGTTTTCCTTTGCTGTTAAATTTTGTACCAAATTGTAAAATTGGAACACAAATCCAATATCATTACGGCGATAGGTAATCAATTGCTTACGGTTTAATTTTGTAATTTCCTTTCCATCCACCATGACGGTTCCACGTGTTGCCACATCCATTCCGCCTAAAATGTTTAAGGCAGTTGTTTTACCAGCTCCACTTGGGCCTACAATGACAACCAATTCTCCTTTTTCAATCGAAAAACTGGTTTTATTCAAAGCATGGATAACGATTTCACCCATTTGATACTCTTTCACGACTTGTCTAAACTCAATATAAGCCATTTTTTCCCTCCTCTTTTTATCCTACACTCAAAAAGCAGGTAAATTACGATTTTATTACCTGCTCCCCTTTTTATGAAACTTGCTCATGCGTTTTTTTATATTCTTCCAAAGCTTTTGCTACTTGGTCTGGGCATGAAGTTCCACGTCCACCACAAGGAATCCCTTTTAAAAGAGAAATCACCTCATCAATCGTTCGATTTTCAACTAATTTGGCAACTCCTACTGTATTACCAGGACATCCTCCTATGATTTGTAATTTTTTTACGATGTTATTTTCGATGTCAAAAATCATTTCCATCGAACACACACCGCTTGGTCTATATCTATATTCCATTTTCATCACTCCTTTTTATCATAATCATCCATAAAATGATGGACTTCTCCATCTTTTATGTAAGAAATAATGGTATTTAAATTTACATTTTTGGTGCTGTTGTAAATATTCATGTCAACCTTATCATACACGCTTCTTAACTGTTTGATTAGTTTTTTCATTTCTTCTCTTTTAGAACCGCCACCACCATTATCACACATCGAACATTGTTCTGTAAAACGACAAGCACATTGGATAAAATGCAAATCATTCCTCTCACGCCAACGAATAATATCAGCTTCTTTCACATAATACAATGGTCGAATCAATTGCATTCCTTTGTGGTAAGTACTATGTAATTTTGGCATCATGGTTTGCATTTGTGCTCCATATAGCATTCCCATTAAAATGGTTTCTATCACATCATCAAAATGATGACCAAGTGCTATTTTATTACAGCCTAATTCTTGTGCTTTACGATACAAATAACCTCTTCTCATACGAGCACATACATAACATGGATGATCATCAATTTGTTCTACTCGTTCGAAAATATCGGTATTAAATATGGTAATTGGTACATTTAATAATTTAGCATTGCTGATCACTTTTTGGCGATTGATTGGATTATAGCCTGGATCCATAACCAAAAAGACTAATTCAAAATGCATTTGATTATGTCTTTGCAATTCTTGCATACATTTGGCCAATAGCATGGAGTCCTTTCCTCCAGACATACATACCGCTATTTTATCGCCTTCTTGTATCATTTCAAATTCTTTAATTCCTTGAATGAATTTACGCCATATTCTTTTACGATAAGTTGTAATAATGCTTCTTTCAATTTCTTCATATCTTTCCATTTTTTGATGAACTTTTTTGCCCAGTGGATGCGTTGCATTCTGGTTTGCAAAATCTTGCAAAGTTGTTTGATTAAATACTTCTAACGCAGCCGGATCAACCGGTGTATTAGCAGCATAATCCAAATAAATCGTATCTTTTTTCATGTTTTCCTCTTTCTATAGCTTTGCCATTTCTTGATTAACATAATCTTCTGAACTTCTTATAGCCAAAATCGTTCTTTGGATTAAATCATCTAAATCCCATTGTAACATATTGGCTCCTCGTTCAATAACTTCTCGCGAACAGCCTGCAGCAAATTTCGCATTCTTATATTTTTTCTTAACAGATTTTAATTCTAAATCTTGGACACTTTTAGATGGTCTCATAATAGCAACTGCCCCGATTAGCCCTGTTAGCTCATCGACAGCATATAAAACCTTTTCCATTTCATGCTCTGGTGCAATGGAAACAGTTAATTGATAACCGTGACTTGCTGTAGCATGTATGATGCGCTCATCGATATGATGTTCTCGCATGATTTCTTGTTCCTTGATACAATGCTGCTGTGGATATTGTTCAAAATCTAAATCATGTAGCAAACCGAACAATTCCCCAAAAATCCTTTTCGTCTCCATATCCTAAAGTGTCAGCAAAATAACGCATGACACCTTCTACTGTGAGGGCATGTCTAATATGAAAAGGCTCTTGATTATATTCTCTTAATAAATTCCATGCTTTTTCTCGATTAAATGAAACCATATAATTCCTCCTATATTTTTATAGTCTATGTTTTAAATTTTACCATATTCATGACTTGGAATCAACAAAACAACTATCTCTTTTGCATTTTTGCCACAAAAAATCCTTCCATCTTTTTATCTGGTAAAATTTTAATGGTATATTGCATACTAGGATGTAATCCTTTTGTGCTTCCTGGTATTGCCTCTCGAATAGAATGCTCAATTGGCAACAATTGAAGCGGTAAGTTCTCCAGTGCCCACTGTACTACTTCTTCATTCTCTTCTCGTAAAATTGTACATGTAGAATAAACCAGAATTCCTCCTGGTTTAAGTGCTTGATATGCACTGGCTACTAATTTTTTCTGTACCTTAATTAACTGATTTACTTTTTTTGTTGACCAATCACGATAGGTCTTTGGTTTTTGGATTAAAAATCTTCCTTCCCCACTACAAGGTACATCCACTAAAACTTTGTCAAAATATTGCGGATATTGTTCTCCTAGTTTTTCTCCTCGTCCGTTGATAGCTTGGCAAATGGTGACCCCCTGTTTGTCCAAATTGTAGTTCAAACGTTCCCAGCGAATACGATCGATTTCATTTGCTACAATTTCTCCTTTATTTTTCATAAGAGTTGCCATTTGAGTTGTTTTACTGCCAGGTGCTGCTGCTACATCTAAAATTTTTTCTCCAGCTTTTGGATTCAAAACCAAGGGAGGAATCATACTAGACAAGCTTTGCAAATAGATACCACCATTTTGGTAAATTTCTAAATTTTGTAACTGTTTCTCATTACAATTTTTGCAAACCATAGCTTCTGTATACCAAGGTACTCTTTCAAATTTTAAGTTGTTCTGTCTAGCTATTTCCATCCAATCGTATAAAGAATATTTCAGCAGATTCACACGAAAAATAGTATTTCGCGTATCGGCTATGCCAGCTAACATACGATCAATGGTCAAAGGTGAAAATTCTTCGTAAAGTTTTTCTATAAAATCTTGTGGTAATCTTCTTTTTATTTCTTGGATACTGATCATTTTTCTACTCCTTATATAAAAAACAGCATTGATTTTAATGCTGTTTTTCTTTTTAATAAATCGTTCCTTTGTCTGCTTGATACTGCTCAAATAATTTTATGCATTCTTCGCGGTCAATCTGTTGTTCTTTTAAAACGTCATCTCTTTTTCCCTCTAAGAAATCATAGATCATATCATCTCGAAATCCGATATGTCCTGCATCTTTTTTATCGCATCCATAATAAACTTCTTTTATATTAGCCCAAATAATGGCTGATAAGCACATTGGACAAGGTTCACACGAAGTATATAAAATACAGTCAGATAAATCATAAGTATCTAATTTTTGACAAGCTTTTCGAATGGCTTGAACTTCTGCATGAGCTGTTGGATCTTTTTCTAAAAGAACTTGATTGTTCGCTACTGCAATGATATTGCCCATTTTATCAATAATCACTGCTCCAAAAGGTCCTCCTTCTCCTGCTGCTACACCACATGCAGCTTGTTCTTTGGCTAATTTCATATAATTATTCATACTATCTCTCCTTTTGTCATTTTATTTCAATGTTTTTTCAATATGTTCAATAAATTCGTCATTATTTTTGGTAGCAATAATTTGACGGATTAACTGTTCTGTCATATCTGTTGTTGACATATTATTCATACCTTTTCTTAGCAAATACAAGGCTTCCAATTCCCTTTTGGATAATAGCAAATCTTCTCTTCTAGTACCAGATTTTTGAATATCAATAGCAGGGAAAATACGCTTTTCAGATAATTTACGATCTAAATGAACTTCCATATTACCAGTTCCTTTAAATTCCTCAAAAATAACATCGTCCATTTTACTACCTGTTTCAATTAAAGCCGTGGCTAGAATAGTTAGGCTTCCAGCATTTTCGGTATTACGAGCAGCTCCAAAGAAACGTTTTGGCTTATGCAAAGCACTTGGATCTAGTCCACCAGATAAGGTCCTTCCAGATGTTGGAATAACCAAATTATAGGCTCTGGCTAACCTGGTAATACTATCTAATAGAACCACGACATCTTTACGCTGTTCTACCAATCGTTTGGCTCTTTCTAAAACCATTTCAGCTACTTTCACATGATGCTCTGGTAATTCATCAAAGGTTGAGTAAATTACATCACCTTTAATGGATCTCCTCATATCTGTAACTTCTTCTGGTCTTTCATCAATTAGCAAAACAATCAATTCAACTTCTGGATTATTGGTTGTAATACTATTGGCAATTTTCTTCAAAATAGTAGTCTTTCCGGCTTTTGGTGGAGCAACAATCATACCCCTTTGTCCTTTTCCAATCGGTGACATTAAATCGATTAAACGCATAGTGTATTCCGTTGGTACCGTTTCCAATCGTAATCTTTTTCGTGGATAGATTGGAATTAGTTCATCAAAAGGAATCCTTCTCATAGCGTGCTCTGGTGATTGGTTGTTTACCTCACCCACATATATAAGAGCAGGAAATTTTTCCCCATCTTTTGGGCTTCTGGAAATTCCTTTTATTTTATCTCCTGTATCCAAATGAAATCTTCGAATTTGGACAGGTGAAACATAGACATCTTTTGGACTTGGTAAATAATTGTCACCTCTTAAAAATCCATATCCATCCGGTAAAACCTCCAAAATGCCTTCCATGATTTCATCACCATCGTTAGTTAATATCTGTCTCTTATACACATCTCCGAGCCCACGAGACCGAGGCTGATC
>CAMCHB010000042.1 GCA_945874585.1 uncultured Clostridium sp.
ACTTTATATTTCTTCTTTCTATCTCTTCCGTAATACGCAGTAAATTTTTTTCTTTTCTATTTATTGCATATATTGGAAATTTTCTACAACATTATATTACAGATTTTCCAAATCGTAAAGGTTTTTTTGCAAATTTTAGCAATTTTATGTAAAGTGTTGTAGAATTATGTAATCTTTTGGTCGGTTTTAACTAAAAAAACATTCATTTGAAATTCTTCAAATGAATGTTTTAGAGCTATTTCTTATCTTTGGTTTTTGTAGATAATGAATCAACAGCTTTTTCAACTTTTTGGTTGACAACTTTTTTGTTTTCAACAAGATCACTTGTTTTGTCTTCGTCTTTTTTGATACCTGCCGTATCTTTTACGCTTTTTTCAACCTGATCAACAATTTTATTGTCAGCTTGTAAAATATCTTTCTTTTCTACGCTTTGCTCAACCTGCGGTTGTTGCCATTCTTCATCTCCACCTTCTTGTTCATCATAGTGAACATACATACTCAAAGCAATTGAAACAATAATGGCTAATATAGCGCATATCCGTTTACTCATTGTAATTCCTCCTTAAGCAATCCTCTCTTAGCTCTTTTACAAAAAATAAAATATTTTCATACCTTAATTATAGCATTTTTCGGCATTTTTTTCAAATATTCGCCATGACAAAACCAAGGATAAGATACAACACAATGCGTAGTAAATTGTTCCACAATAGATTAAAGTTCATGTATTTTACCCCAACCTTATTGAGTACATCGTATTGTCCCACCACTTCTTCTATTTCCTCTGGTTTTAGAACTTTTTCGGTAATCATATATGTTTTGGCTAAATATCTTGCTTTGATCATGGCATCGGTTTCTAGGTAACTACGAAGAGCAAATTGTACCCCGCTAATTGTCATTAAAATAAATCCTTGTAATAAAATATCTTTGTATACACCGCATATAGTTAAAACAATAGCAATAAACCAGTAAATAAGGGCTAGATTGGAAATGATAAAATTAGCCAATAACATTTTTCGATCTTGCATAGAATGAATGCATTCATGAGCAATCGTCTGAATACGTGTATAGTTGTCTTTCAAATTAGCAATGGATATACGATTGGTAAGGACTAAGTACATGCTTGTTTTGCTGTCTTTATCTTCCTCTATTTTTACAGTTTGATTGCCAATCAATCTTACAATTTTTTTGCAAATTTCCAAATTATCTGGAAATTTATCGGTTAGTTTATTTAAATACTCGTTTTTTCCTAAAGCTTTGATTTTTTCAACATTCACATGAAAAATATATTTTAATACCATCATCACAATGACTAGAAAAACTAAGGCTATGGCAATATTCATATGATCATTCCTCCTTTAAAATGAGAGACGGAAATTGCTTTCCGTCTTTTGTTATAACACTTCTTTTACAGCTTCTCCTATAATTTTATTGACATCTGCTAGCATAACATTAAAGCGCACTTCCATGTCAAAATATTTTTTGATCTCTTTATCTTCTACCAAAATCAAGTACATTTCTTCTAATTTCTTTTTGGTTTCAGGATTTTCACTTCCACCACCTTGCAAAGTTAGTACTTGTGTGTCGTAACGTAATTTTTCGAAATCTTCTACTTTTTTCTTTTTGTTTGGATCTGCTGCTATTAAATCCTTCATTTCTTTGTATTCAACATATTCTCTACTTTCTTTTATCTGACGTGCTAAATCATTGGCTGTATCATAAACTGTCATGTTATTCCTCCTTTATGCATAAGCTTGTCTCTTTTTGAATCCCAATAAGGTAGCAATTTCTGAATCATTATTTTTTGCTCTTTTGGTTTTCTTTGCTTTTTCTTGTGCAATTTGTTTTGCTTGTCTATCTGCCATTGTTTCGCAAATTGCCTTTTGATAGATGAAATATGTATCTTGAGCAATTTTGTTCCAATTGTATTCTTTCTTGACTTTTAATTTCGCTTGCTTTACGCAATTACTACATAATTGTGGATCATATAGCAAACTCAAGATAGAATCGGCTAAAGAATTCGCATTGCCTGCATAGCTCTTCATACCATTTACACGGTGTTCTACAATTTCATTTAAGCCACCAACATCGGAAACCACGGTTGGCACGCCTGCTAGCATAGCCTCTAGGGCTACAATACCAAATGGTTCATACGTACTTGGGAAAACAGATATATCTGCTGCTTTGTACATCTTATTGACTTGTTTGCCATTTAGGTAACCTGTAAAATAAACTTTGTTAGCAATATTTAAATGGTTAACTTGCTCACGTAGTTTATCCATCATGCCACCCTTTCCCGCAATGACAAGTTTGGCATCATGGTAATTGGCTAAAATTTTTGGCATTGCTGCAATTAAATGTTGTACTCCTTTTTCATATACCAATCTACCTAAGAAAAGGATAATTTTTTCGTTATCTGCTGCATATTGACGACGAAAATCATAATCTCTTTCAATTCCATTGAAAGCTGTTAAATTGATACCATTTGGTACTACGTTGATTTTTTCAAATGGTAGGCCAAATAATCTTTGTAATTCATTTTTCATGTAATTACTGTTGACCAAAACCTCAGATGCTTCATAGGTTAATAACCATTCTGTATCATTGATATAACGTTGCATTTCATCATGGATACCAGAATTTCGACCAGATTCTGTTGCATGAATGGTTGCTACAATTGGTATGTTATAAGAATTTTTCAATGTTTTGGCTGCATAGGTAACCAACCAATCATGGGCATGAATTACGTCAAATTTTCCTTCCTTTTCCATCAATTCATTTGCTTTTGCTATCATATTAAAATTTAATTGCATAATCCAATCAATAAAATTGTTTGGATTGATCATATAATTGTTAACTCTATGTACATGAACCCCTTTATCGTTTTCATAATCACCTACGTTTCCTTCTTTATATGTAATTACATGAACCTCGTGACCATCTTTGATCAAACGATGTGATAAATCGTGCACAACTCTTGCAATTCCTCCTACAATTCTTGGTGGATATTCCCATGTTAACATTAAGATTTTCATTTCTTAATCTCCCTTCCTTAAACTATCTTTTGTAATTTTCCTTTTGTCGTCATGCTCTCTTAAATTTCTCGTATTATTTTATACGATTTTGTAGGAAATGTAAACATTATTTTCAAAATGTATTATTTCATTTATGTGTCTTTTTTGTTACATTTTTGTTATATTTTATTTTTTCATGACTTTCTATTGAATAAAAACACTTTTTGATATACTATTATGGTGATTGATTTTTATTTTACTAAGGAGGAAATTATGCCACATATAAAAACAACTGAAGAACCTAAAATGAATAGGCATTCCAAAGAAACAAATCCAGCAGTTACACCTATTTCTTCTCCAAAAGAAATAACCATTACAGCCAAAAAAAGAAAAGGAGTTTCTCGCTCTCATATAAAAGATAAAAAAGCAACTAAACCAGTTCGTAAAGCCAGCCGTGTTAGCCAAAAAAAGCCATCTCGAAAGGCTATTAACCAAACTGGTAAAAGAAAAGAAAAAGAGCCAATGATTCTTTCCTCTTATTTAACGAAAGATTTAACCAGACCATTTGCCCTATCAGAATATTATGATTTACCATATTTCTACGGACAAACTGTTGTTAAAATTTTGGCACAGACCCCTAATACATTGTTTGTGTATTGGGATATTTCTGAAAAAGATCGTGAAAAATTCAAACAAGAATTTGGTGAAAATGTCTTTTCTGAAACCAAACCTGTTTTAATTGTAAAAAATTTAATCAAAGACTATGCCTTTGAAATTGAAGTTAACGACTTTGCAAATTGTTGGTATTTTCATGTGGATGATGCAAAATGTAAATATCATATTGAATTTGGCAGACGCCCTATTTCATCTCAAGTTCATCTTCCAAATGATTACCTTTATGTTTCTTCCTCTAATGTTATTGAGGCACCAAATGATCATGTTTTATTGGAACAATTACCACCTGTTATTTGTTTTCGAAATGTAAAAAATAATCATGTTTCCTATAAGGAAGTTCATCGCACACCAAATTTAATTGGTCAAATACAGTCTTATGATGTGGCTTCTTTCTATCAGGAAGCTTACCATGATGAAGATTTTACAACAGCTACTCAATGGATGGGACATTCCTCATCTTCATTTAAATAATATAGATTGAAACGGAAAAGGATTGAAAATAATGAAAAATGTCAAAGGATATGTTAGTTTTATTTTACATGCTCATTTACCCTTTGTTTTTCATCCAGAAAGCGAAGATTATCTGGAGGAGCAATGGCTTTTTGAAGCAATATCAGAAACTTATATACCATTATTGTTAAATTTTAAAAAACTAGAAGAGGAAAAAGTAAATTTTCGTATTACGATGTCACTTACGCCACCTCTTCTTTCTATGTTAGATAATGACTTATTGCAAAAAAGATATATCAAATACTTGGAACAACACATCGAATTAGCCGAAAAAGAAATTCACAGAACCCAATACGATGCTCGTTTAAATCAATTGTCTAAATATTATTTTGAACGTTATTCAAATGATTTACATGTATTTCGCGATGTTTACCAATGCAATTTAATCCAAGGCTTTAAGCATTTTCAAGATATTGGTGTTTTGGAAATTATTACTTGCGGTGCTACGCATGGTTATTTTCCTATTTTGTATGTCAACGAACATACAATCCGTGCTCAAATTGCAGTTGGTGTACAAACATATGAAAAATACTTTGGTCGCAAACCTCGTGGTATCTGGCTTCCAGAATGTGGTTATGTCCCACAAGCTGACCGTTATTTAAAAGAATTTGGTGTAGAATATATTATTACCGAATCTCATGGTATTTTATATGCAGACCCTACCCCGCTTTATGGAACTTTTACACCAATTGTTTCCCCTGGTGGTGTTGTTGCATTTGGTCGTGATATTGAATCTTCTAAACAGGTTTGGAGTTCCATCATTGGATATCCCGGTGATTTTAATTACCGTGAATTTTATCGTGATATTGGATATGATGCTGACTATGATTACATCAAACCTTATATCGCTAAAAATGGAGCTCGTGTTCATACAGGAATCAAATATTATCGTATTACTTCTAAGGGTGATTTTAAAGATTATTACAATTTACAATGGGCAAAAGACTCTGCTGAAAAACAAGCCGGTCACTTCCTAGATTCTAGAACCAAGCAAATTGACCATCTATCACAATTTATGCCGGTTCCTCCCATTGTTGTTTGTCCTTATGATGCTGAACTTTACGGTCATTGGTGGTACGAGGGTCCTTATTGGTTATACATTTTATTTAAAAAGATTTATTACGATGATTGCAATTTTGAATTGATTACCCCTGGCGAATATATTGATAAATATCCAGAAATGCAGGTTTCTTCTCCTTGTATTTCTAGCTGGGGCAAAAATGGATATAGTGAAGTATGGCTAAATGGCACAAATGATTATGTTCATAAACATCTTCATATAGCAGGCGATCGTATGGTAGAATTGGCTCAATCTTTTCCTAACCAAGCAAGAGATTCCCTTATGGGACGAGCTTTAAATCAATGTGCTCGTGAGTTATTACTTGCCCAAAGCAGTGATTGGCTTTTCATTATTACCAATGGAACGATGGTTGATTATGCGAAAAAGAGAATCAAAGATCATATTGGTCGTTTTACAAAGCTATACGAGCAAATTAAAAAGCAAGCAATCGAAGAAGATTTTCTAAAAATGTTAGAAGAAAAAGATGCGATTTTCCCAGATATCGATTATCAGATATATGCTTAAAAGGTCAGGCTCTTAAAAAGAGCTTGACCTTTTTTTACCCTTTAGACATGTTTCCTTTTTTATGATTTTGCATAAAATATGAATAGCTCAGCTTACTTTAGTAGATAATAAAACAGAGATGGAGGGATCGGAATCGTGATTAAATCTTTTTGTATCAAAACGAATCAATCGGAAATATTGGATTATCTACTAACCTGCTTTCAGCAAAATCGTTCCGAAAATTTCTATTGCTCACTAAATTCTTTTTCTATTTATGACAATGCCATTTTTCATTACAAAGGTGAACATCCCGAGCTCTTTTATGATTTTATGGCCAATCTTTTAGCCAATACCATTCTAAAATTTTACGAACAAAATTTAATGCAAAAACTAATTAACTATCATTATTTTTATTTTTCCGTTTCTGAAAGAGAGCATATTTTGCAGATTTGTTCTGAATTTTCTCAAGACACAAGTCATTCTGAATTTTCCAAACGAATGGATATTCTTTTTTTACTTTGCAAGGAATATATCCAAGAAAACAAAACAACTGTTTTAGAAGGTTTTGTGAACTTCCGTATTCAACCCTATCTTACTGTTTTGGATCATCTAGTAGATTCTGCCGTAAATAGCTATATTATCGAAAAAGAATATGTGGAATTTATCAATTTGTTAAAACTTTATATCCATTCCAAACCTTCTTCTGGTCAAACCGTTCATTTAATCTACTGTCGCCAAGAATCACTTTTACTAGATGAACGTAAAAAAGTCATTACATTGGATACCAATTTAAGTCATGCCAAATATTTTTCAGACATTAGTTTTTCCTCGAATGATTACTGTCTCAATACCTTGCTTAATTTGTTACCAGACACCATTTGGATTCATTTAATTGATTTGCAAGAAGATGAATTTATCCGCACTTTGCTAAATATTTTTGGTTCTCGCATTCAATTATGTTATGACTGTACCATTTGTCAGAAATATAAAAAAGGTCTTCTTTCTTTTGAAAAACAGAAAAAAAAATAGAAATCTGAGTGAGTAACAAAGATTTCTATTTTTTTATTATTCTTCTAATTATTCTTCCTCTTCTTTTGGATGCATTTGTTTTGCTTTTTTATCATACCCTAATGTTAAGGCAAAGGCAGTAATAACAAATGCACTCATACAAATTGGCATTGTTAATTCATTGATTGGTAATCTTACAATTGCATAAACACTTGCTAATAAAGCTTCTACTAAAACAAGTATCCCGATTGTTTTGCCACATACTTTCCAAAAGCCTAATTTATGATAACGAATTGCTAAATAAAGGGTAAGAATGACTGCTGCTAATGCTACTGGTAAAAGATATGGTTTGCTGATATCTTTCAAACGAATAGCAGATCCTTTTAACACTTCTACGTTATCCTTGGTAAAGCTTGTTCCATATTTTTCATTGATTAAACTAACAAATTTCTCAATTTGATCATCATTGCTTTGGCTTACGGTAACAGAAGCCATATCGCTAAATACTTCTACAATTTGAACCACACTCTTTTGACCTGCAAAAGCTTTTTTTGCTATTTGTTCTATGTCTTTTTGTTCTACTACTTTTCCGACATAAAGTTCTACTTTTTCATTGGCTTGGTATTCTAATCCATGATTAAATCCCTTGGTTGCTACGATAATAGCTCCCACAATAAGGATAATGCCAATTACGGCACCTAGTACTTTTTTCTTCATCTTCCTGTTCTCCTCCTATTTATCTTCTGATTTCTTTAACATCATATTTTTTACAACAAAATATTCATAGATAGAAGCTACTAACAATCCCCAGAACAAGGTTGTTCCAAAACTACTAATAGCAAGCCATGAGCTGAAGCATGCTACAATTGCAATCACATAAATTGGAATCAACAAAAGCGTTGTATTTAAAATTGTTTCGTTTAAATTGCCTTGTTCTTTTTGTTGTTTTAATACTCTGCTTGTAAAGACGAAATACAAAATAGCAGAAAGGCAAATTGCTGTTATACTACCTAGTGTAACATAAATATTGGTGTAACGAATAATCAATAGAAGTAATGCTCCATAACCTACTGCACTAATGGCAGCCATAAATCCGTTAGCATGGTAACGAATGATCCAATATAACATAGCAATTCCTACGATTACCATTGCCACTATAAATGCTATACGATAAGTAGCTGGGCTTAAATAAGATGACATATATTGATTGGTATCTGATTGATAGGCAATTGGCATTGTCTCATTGTTTAAGACCATGGCTACATATGTTGCATTGTCAACATATTCGCTTAATTTTTGAGAATCATTTGTACTACTTCCTATGGTAATTTGTAATTGTCCATTGGAAATGGTTTCTCCAAAATAAGTCGTTAATAATGTCTCATCATCTAATTTCATCGTTATCGTTTTTTTGCTTGTTTTGCCAGAATCATCTGTTGTTTGTACATAAGTTTTGGTCATCTCTTCTAGTTTTTGTGTACCCTCTTTATTGAAATTGATATTTAAATACACAGTTGTTCCATTGCTACTTGGATAATACATAACTTTTGCATTTTGAATTTGATCATTTGAAAGCAATACCTCTTTTGTGTCTGTATCTGTGATGGTGAATTTTCCTTGTAAACTTAGATATTGTAGCATTTGATCTGTTTTTGTATTGTCTGGTAAATCCATCTCTAATGTACCATTTTCTTGATTCAAACGAATGGTATAATCCTCTAC
>CAMCHB010000043.1 GCA_945874585.1 uncultured Clostridium sp.
AAAAAATGAGGCAAGGCGTATCATCTGAACTTACAATTCATGCGTACGCCCTGGAAATTATGTGATTAAATTCAAAAAAAAAAAATGATTATGCATATAATAAAAATATGCGTTATAAGAAAAGAGGTATATGTGCATTATGAGAAAGTACAGTATTGAAGAAAAAACTTCGATTCTTCTTAGTTTTTTAACAAGAGGATGTTCTAAAAAAAATTTCATAAAGGAACATCCTGAATATAAAAGCTCTACATTGAGAAGATGGATTAGAGGAGTCTCGAATTCGGGCAACAGCGTATATTCTGTAATTGATCTTATTACAAATACTCAGACTCCTCTTAATTTATTCAAACTACCAATAAAAAATATTGCTGTCTGCGCGACTATGTCCAGCGGTAAATCAACACTTGTCAATGCTCTTCTAGGAAACGATGTCTTGCCTGCTAGAAACGAAGCTACCACCGCAAAAATAACCAGTATCTATGACAGAGACGGATTGAATACAATAGCAGGTTTTTGTATGAACAATAATAAACTGGTGGACAGCAGTAAAAAAGTAACAAAAACAGAAATAGATTCATGGAATAACAATGAAAGTGTCAATCATATATACCTTCAGGGAGATATAGACAACATAAGCAATGAAGGAAAAATTATAGCTGTCCATGATACCCCTGGTACAAACAATAGTGGAGATAAAAGACATCATGATTTAACTATAGAATTTCTTTCTAAAAATAAAATTGATGCACTGATTTATGTAGCAAACTGTGAGCAGTTATCAACAACAGATGAAAAAACTCTTTTAACTGAAATAAAAGATATCTGTTTTAAAGATAAAGATATCCCCTTTATTTTTGTATTAAACAAAATAGACAGTCTTGATTTAAGCAAAGAAAACTTTATAAAAATTTATGCTGAATATGAAAATTACCTCAAAAATTTAGGTTTTAATTCTCCTCGAATATTCCCTGTTTCAGCAAAAGCTGCCCGTCTATTCAAAATGGCTCTAAAGGGAAAGTCTGAAAATTATACTGCAAAAGAAAGAGCTGATTTTTATAACGAATTCAATGCATTTACAGAGGACTATGACTTCAGCATGGGAAATGCTGTGTCTTATAAAAGCAATTTAGACCGCATCATCAAGATAGGAAGATCTGAATATACAAAAGAAGATCTATTGAATGCCTTGAACAGAACAGGACTGCGTACTTTAGAAGAGTACGTGGAGAATTTTTTTAATGTTTAGTCAAAATAAATAGAAAATGACAGGAATAATAATATGGAAAAAATTTACCTTTCATACAATCCTTACACCAAAGACAGGTGTTTAAAAATTGGTTCTGAGATTCTATCACCAGAACAAACTGTAAATATCATTGGTCCAGAAGGAAGAGAATTATCTGAATGGATTGATAACTTTTTTGAAAAAATTCACCAGTATTGCAATGACAGTTTTGATGTATATTTTTCAGGAATTCACAGAGATTACGAATTTGCTGAAGATGCTTTAACTAAATTCAAAAATAGACATACCGAAGCTGAAGGATCAGGTTTGCATGCAGATAAAGTCGTATACAGTAAAGACAGTCTAGTGGAACTAAAAAAAATTTTCGAAAAGATGCAGCAGGAAACCCCTTTTGAGCAATTAAAGAGTGAAGAAGTTACTAATCTTTTCAAGAAAGCAGTGAACTCTGAGTTTGAAATGGCCGTTGTTGCAACCATGTCCAGTGGTAAATCAACCCTCATCAATTCAATTCTTGGTCGTGAAATACTTCCTGCCAGAAATGAAGCTACCACAGCCAAAATAGCCAAGATATACGATATTGATGGGGCTGAACATTTCTCAGCAAAATGCTTCAGGGGCACAGGAAAAGATAAGGAAGAAATTGACACCGCAGATCCTGTAACGACCGATGATATGAATCGTTTCAATGACAATCCAGATACAACAGAAATTGATATTTTTGGTGACATAGTTGGTATCAGCTCAAACAGCATTCGACTTGTACTAATGGATACTCCTGGCACTAATAACTCAAGGACAATGGATCATTATCGCGAAACAATGGATCTATTAAAGAAAGATTACAAGCCAATGATTATTTATGTTCTTAACGGCACTCAGTTAGAAACAAATGATGATAGTGCTCTGTTAAGAGAAGTGTCTGAAATAATCAGAAATGGCAATCGTCAGAGTAGAGATCGCTTTATTTTTATTCTAAATAAAGCAGATGAATTCGATGCTGATAAAGGTGAAACAGTAGCAAGAAAAATTGACGATGTAAAAAAATATCTTTCACAAAAGCATGGTATTGATAACCCTAGAGTATTTCCAGCTTCAGCAAGACTGGCTAAACAGATTAGACAGGTTCTTTCCAATGATCCTGCATTAACTTCCAAGGAAAAGCGTGAACTGAATGCCAATATGGGCTATTTTATAGATGAGCCTTCAATGCATTTTAATCAGTTCGCTGATTTCCTGTCACCTCAGACAAAACTTGAATTCCAGTCAAAAATCAGTGAAGTAGAGAAAAATCAAGATGAGTATGCAATGACCCTCTTCTATTCTGGAATACCTTCCATAGAGTATGCTATTTCTGAATATCTGTCTAAGTATGCAATACCAGCAAAAATATCTGAAGCTGTATCTTCATTTAAAGGAAAGATTGATGCGTTGAATATCGAAGCTGAAGAAAACTGCGCGCTTGAAAATAATGTAAAAGAGTTGGAGCTTAGAGCTTCTCAGTTAAGTGAAATCAAAGAAGTCTTGTCAAAAGGAGATAAGGCTAAGTCGCTAAAAGATGCAATTAAATCAGCGTCATCGGAAAAAGATAGAAAAGAAAAATTTGCTCAAGCAAGAGAAAAACTATTTGGAAAAGTTCAAGAACTTATTGGTAATAAGGCAAAAGAGAAAGTATCGCCATCACTAGCTGAAGCCTATGTTGAAACGATTAATGCAACTATACCTCCACTTTTTGCTGAATTTTTAAGCGAAATTAAAAAGGTAACTAACGAAATTTTTGTTAAACAGGTTAGCTCATATGTTGAGCAGTATCGAAAATATGTTGAAGATCTAGTTGGTGACCTTGGTTATAACACTCCTCCTGAAGCTATTTTTGGCACAAATGCGAGAATAGATCTTTCATCAGCAATGAACTGTTTAAATGAATACTCTCAAACAGAGACAATAGAAGTATTTGATCACTATAGGAGTACTTCCAAGTGGTGGAATCCTTTATCATGGGGGTCCAAGAAAGCTGTTTACAGAACAGAGACAGAAACTTTTGTTAATTTTAAGGAGTTTCTTGAAGATCTAGTACAACCAAAAATTGATGATTTTCTAATTAGTGTTAGAAATGAAACTTTTTCTAAAGCAGAAAAAGAAGAAGAAGCTTTTAAGAATGCTTTTATCGTAAAACTGGATGAAATTGATTCTTCAATGAAAGAAAAGATAGCTATGCAGCAAGAAATTCTTAGTGATCAGGAAAAGTTGAAATACATGATTGCTGATAATAAAGAAAAGCTTAAATGGATAAATGATTTTAAACAGTCATTAGATAGTATTTTAGATATTTAATCGGAGATTACTATGAGTGTTTCTGTCAAATTAAGAGGTGCAGTTGTGGATCACGATCTTGCAACTATTCGTGATGTTCTGAGTTCTTCTATTATGCTTGATCCAAAGATGACTGATGGATTTATTGAAGCAATCAAGTACGTTCTTGAACATGGAATAACTGAATCAGAGCTTTATGAACCAGACGATGGCGCAGTATACAGTTCAGAACCAACACGACAAAACTTCAATAAAATTTTTGGTCTATTGGGACTTAATTTCTCAAAAAAGAAATTAGATGATATGAAGCGAATCGCACTGATTCTTTATCCTGAATCCTCAAAAATTGTACCTTGTGAAAAAAATTCTTCTAAGACTTACAACCATAAGAGTTCTAATTCAGGTAATGGCCATAATGAGGACGAAAGCACTTCTACTCCATTGGTTATAGGTGGAATAGTTGTTGCTTTGATAGCATTAGCTACAACTATTTCTCTTATATTTAAATAAGATATCACTCAAATTCTGCATTTTGGTTTTATCTAAAATGCAGAATCATTGAATGATTAGAATTATAAGGATTACATATGTACTGTAAAAACTGTGGAAAAGAGTTACCAGAAAACGCTAAGTTTTGCCCAAAGTGTGGAGCTGAACAAGAAGCAGTATCAAAAAAAAATAAACTTTTCCAGGCAAAAATTATTATTGGTTCTATAAGCAGTTTCGGGATAGCAATCATAGGTTGCATAGCAATCTTCTTTCCAAGTCTTTTTAATTTAGAAGTTAAGTCTATAGAAGAATTTTCATCTTCAGTTGACTCAATTGACGATGCAGTAAAACTAAAGAATTTCTTAGAAAAGAATCAAGGAAAGACAGTAAAACTTGATATAAAATATTCTCCCAAACTTCTAGATGCCACTCCTGTTGAAGATACAGACTTATACGCCATGGTTGAATCAGGTATAAACTACGATTCAGCTTTTTCTTGCGCCCAAAATGAAAAAACTAATTATAAATTAAAATGCTTCGGTGGTAACGGTGTTGGGGACTCACGTGTTGAATATCTTTTCGAAGGTTATGAGGACGTACTTCCTTATATATTTTATAAAAACCAAATTCATGAATATAATGAGAATGATGCTCCAGATTTAGGAATCGGAATTCCTAATCAATTGATCGTTGCTAAATCAAATTATACTGCACTTACAAAATTTCCTTTCCCTAATTTTTTTGAAGGTGATCGTTGGGGGGAAGTTCACGGACAGACAACACAATATTTTGGAGAAAACTCTAATTTTACATCCTTTGGCAAGATGTCTTTTAGTTATGACAACACAAAACCATCCAAAGCATACATGAAAAACGGAGGCTTAACTTTTTTAATTAAAAAAGATAAAAAACCGTTGTCATACTGTATTTCTACAGCAGGAAACATAAGAGAAATTAACTATTTTTTAGTTGCAGCTGATAAAAAATGCACTTTAGAAAATTCTTTAAGTTACATTGAAGATGCAATTAAATCTGGTTTTTCTATCATAATAAAAACAGATTCCCAAGATAACACTCTATACAATTGGTCGTGGGATGGCTCTACTCACACTCTAGAAGATTATGATCAAGATGACAGTAGTGATACTGCGGAAGTTGTATTGAGAGGAAACTTTTTTGTTAGAAACAAAATACCTGTAGATGATTATAGGGTTAATTTAGGATTCATTGCTAAAGACGTTAGATTAGCCGCACCTTCAGGATATTCATTACCATCTATTGAAACATATGAACTTGATCCAATTGATGATAAGACTCTAGAGTTAAAAAATCATTAATTGCTATGTTTCAATTAGTTTTTTCCACATTTTCGAGAATATATCATGTCTGATTTAGATAAAACTACTAAATATGAAAATGCTATAAGTAACGCTTATGAGATATTAAACAAAGAATATCTTGAAAATCTTGGTAACAGCTATCCTTTGGTTAACCAGCATGATAATGCCTTAACTAATGAAGATACATTCTTAAATGATTTAAACCGTGTTGTTCGTTTTCAGGAAATCACAGAAATAATCCTGAATAGAAAAGAAAACATGCGTGACAGACTTGTATCAGTATATAGCTCAGTTGGAGCTACTAGAGCTTCTGTAATTCTTATGATCCATGGAGAAAAAGATCTTGTAAAAATTTCATTAGGCATTAAGAATCATGACAGTTCTGAAACTTATAAAAATGCAGATATTATGTCATCTACTCTTAAAGGTAACTTTCCTGGTACAAGAATTAAAAATATTCTTAAATCAGATCTAAAAGAAAAAATTAAAAATGAGATTACTCAATTTAAATCAGTAGCATCAGTTTCTGATATTCCTGGACTCAGATCAGAAGATGAAACAAACGATCGCCAGTTTACGCAGGGAATTGAAAAACTTATTGATACCATGCAGGGTGAAACATACACTTTGCTCTTAATTGCAGATCCGATTTCACGAGACAATCTTACAAAAAATCGACTTTCACTTGAGAATATTTACAGTTCGCTTGCACCTGTATCACAACAGCAGTTGACCGTTGGAAAAAATGAAAGTAAGGCAATTACAAAAACGGTAACAGATGGCATATCGCAAACTCTAACAGAAAATGTTTCTGACGCAGTATCACATACAAAAGGATGCAGTCATACAGAATCTAGTTCATTTCAAATATCAAATGGCTTCTTTTTGGGAATAGGAGGTGATGGAGTTGCAGTTGGACTTTCACAAGGAATAGGGTTATCAAAAGGAAGAAGTGATTCTGAGAGTTTTTCTGATACTAAAACACATACAAATGGATATTCAAAATCAAATGGTTCCAATCATCAGATATCAGATGGACAAACTGCATCACAAGGTACTTCTGAGAGTATAACATTGAGGTATGAAAATCATACTATCAAAAAAATGATGGATAGAATTGATTTACTTCTTAATAGGCTTGATGAGTGTTCAGATTTAGGAATGTGGAATTCGGCAGCATACTGTTTAGCAGATAGTGAGCATGTTGCTCAAATGCTTGCCAGCACATATCATTCATTAATTAGAGGAAAAAAATCCAGTTTAGAAAATGGAGGTATAACTTTATGGCCAACAGATAAAGCAAAGCTTTTAATCTCTGGCCCTTTAGCAAAATTTGAGCATCCGACACTGAAAGTTAATTCTATTGAACTTTCTCCAGGAATGCTCATTAGCAGTGCTGAACTAGCTATTGCTGCAGGTTTTCCTAATCACTCTGTTCCAGGAATTCCTGTAATCGAATGTGCCGAATTTGGTAGAACAGTTGCTTCGTATGACAATAACAATTTAGAAAATAAAACTAACAGTATAGATTTAGGAAAAATCTTCCATATGCATCAGGTAGATGAAAATTTAGATGTAAGTCTGGATCCTAACAGTCTATGTATGCACACCTTTGTGACTGGTTCCACTGGAAGTGGAAAATCAAATACTGTATATCATATATTGAATCAAATTCAAAAATTAAGTGCTCATTTTTTGGTTATTGAACCTGCAAAAGGCGAATATAAAAGAGCATTTGCAGACATAGCCAAAGTTTATGGAACAAGTCCTGGGAAAACAGACTTATTGAAAATAAATCCATTTTCTTTTAATGATCAAACCCACATTTTAGAACACTTAGACCGTCTAATTGAAGTATTTAATGCATGCTGGCCTATGTATGCAGCAATGCCCGCAGTATTAAAAGAAGCTGTAGAAAAAGCATATAAAGATGTTGGATGGGACTTAACTTTATCCGTAAATCATTATGGCAGAATGTTTCCAACATTTTCCGATGTCGAACGAAATATAAAAACGGTTATCGATAGTTCTGAATATAATAATGAAAATAAGGGGGCTTACAAAGGAGCCCTACTTACAAGACTTCACTCTATGTCAAATGGCATAAACGGTTTGTGTTTCGTTGAAAATGAACTTTCAGAAAAAGAACTTTTTGATAAGAATGTAATAATTGATTTAAGTCGTGTAGGCTCATCAGAGACTAAATCTCTCTTTATGGGAATTATTCTAATAAAGCTTCTTGAGTACCGAATGAGTTCTGGATTGTCTAATATCCATTTAAAGCACATTACAGTACTAGAAGAAGCACACAATCTTTTAAAAGCAACGGCTTCTCCAACTTCATTAGAAAGCTCGAATATTGCAGCAAAATCAGTTGAAATGCTAACAAACTCAATTGCTGAAATGCGTACCTATGGTGAAGCCTTTATGATCGTAGATCAAGCTCCTGGTCTTTTAGATCCGGCAGCAATTCGTAACACTAATACAAAAATCATCATGCGCTTGCCAGATTATTCTGATAGAGAGCTTGTTGGAAAGGCAGCTAATCTAAATGAAGACCAAATAAATGAATTATCAAGATTACCTAAAGGAGTCGCATCTGTATATCAAAATGAATGGATTGAGCCAGTTCTTTGCAAAATCACACATGCTGATGTATGCGACCAAAAATTTGAATATAAGGATACATTAAGCTCTGATTTTCAAAATGAAATTGCTACCAAATTATCAATATGCAAAAAATTATTCAACGGAATAAATTCAAAAGAATTCAATGAAAAAGAATTGAACTGCTTAACAAGTTATGCGAAAGTAAAAATATTTAGATATATAGAAAACAATCCTGATGAAGAAAATTATTTAGAACTATCCCCTATTGTATCAACATTATTTCCAGAATTTATAGAACTGTACCAGTCTAAATATGAAACAAATCTGGATAATACAGATGCAAAAATGCAACTTATTAACTCTGTTAAAGAGATAGAAAAAGATAGCTATGTAGTTTCAGGAATCGTCCAATGCCTGTCTCTTATACACATCTCCGAGCCCACGAGACCGAGGCTGATC
>CAMCHB010000044.1 GCA_945874585.1 uncultured Clostridium sp.
ATTTATAAACCTTTGATTCACCAAAAGTAACTTTTTCTTCTGATTTTGTTTTCTTTCCACCGGCAACGGTTACAACCGTTTCCTTGATTGGTTTTTTTAATTTAAATTGGATATCAATATCATAAATCTTATCACTGTCTTCATATTTTTTATTGTTAGCAATTGCCTTATTGATAATGGATACTAATTCTGTTCCTCTCACTAATGTCTTTTCATAGGATTCATATTCTCGATTAAATTTGGTTACTTGTTCTAATTTTTCCTGATCCTGTTCTGCTTTTTTGTAATTTGAAATATTTTGGAACACATACATTAAAACGGCAATAATAATAATTGCTAATAAAACACCGTCCTGCCATTGCTAACGCTCTTGATGCGTTTTCCATACGAATCCTCCTTTTATTACATCATGGTTGACATGCTTGAGAATGAACTCATCATACTGGTTAGACCAATTACAACTAATGGAACAATTAGATAACCGACAAACAAAATAACCATTGGTGCAAAACCGATCGCTTTACCAATTCTACCTTTTTTCGCAATCAATCTTTCATTTGACTCTTTACGTCTTTCTTGATAATAAGCTCTTTCTGTATCTAGTTCATCAAATGCGTCTGCAATTGGAATTTTTTCAACAGCAGCTTGCAAACTTTCTATAATACGAATCAATGGAACATAGGCTACATCTTCTTTTAATTCTTCTAATGCTTCCCAAGCACCACTTTCATAGTTGTTAAGACATTTTGAAATTGGCTCTTTGAAAATGTTTGAATATCTTTCTAGCCATTCCAAAATCATTTCAACATTAACTCTTTCGATTTTCATTAGCATCAATATAATCGTCTGGAACTGCATAACTTCGTCTTCCATTTCCAATTGTCTCATTTTTAACTGGAACTTTAACAACATGTTTGGAGCCATATAACCGATGGCTGCCAATACACAAGCAATTAAAACTTCAAACCACTGGATATACTCCGAATGCACTGTTTGATACTTTTGGAATATACGATCAGTTGCTGTCTCAATCTGTTGATCATCTGCCTCTTTATAGTAGGTAGAATATTTTACTTCTAGACGTACCGTATCTTTTGTAACATTTTGTTTTTTGTTTAATTGATTCAAGATTTCATTATCTTGTTGTGTCTTTTTCATAGCCTTTGTTTTGTCTGATTCACTCATATCACCCAAAACATTGTAATCTGATGTTGGCTGCTCATATACATATTCTTTTGCAATACGATGCATTTGTAATGATACAAAAATAACGACTACAAAAGTACATACAGCTGCTAACAATTTGTTAATATAGAGCCACTCAATTTTAGAATGAGAGGCAGAATCTTTCATTAGTTTTATAACTTTACGATAATCTGGTGTTCCTGCTTTTGGCATAAATAATTTTACTAATTTTTTTACAAAATTTATTTTATACAATTTTGCCTGGAATGGATTATCTGTATTTTTACTTGCTTTATTTCCTCCATTGTCTTTTAGCTTTCTAGTTAGTACATAACAAATAAAAGTAACAACAATTAGAAGCATTTGGACAATTAGACCACCTTTTCCACTATAAAAACTATCGGTAAAAGAGAACTGTGAAACAGCCCAACTTTTTACTGGTTCAATAAACAAAATTGGAATAGCGGAAATAACAGACAAACTCTGAAATACATAGTCTAATTTATCTCTTTTTAAAATCTCCAACTGCAATTCTTGTGTAATATTATTTAAATTTTTCAAATACAAAGAAGCACGATCGACTTTACGATCACCAAATTCTTTTGTCAAATAAGAAATTCCGGCAAATTCTTTTAAATAACTATTTGGTGCAACATCATAATATTTCTCTAACTCGTCTTCTGGGAAATCTGAAATTAAAATTTCATAAATTCTTTCCGCCTGTCTTGAGATTTCAAGTTCATTGTTTTGCGCTGTTTCGTAAATTGCTTCTTCAACCATGTTGTACTCATGGTATGCATGTCGAATTTCTGCGAAGAAATCGATTTGTTGTTTCAATAATTTATTATCAATCTTGTCAACCATACCATCCATAACGGTTTCAATTAAGAACAACTCAAAAATTAACAGGATACCCATTAGCAATGTATTGTGTTTGGTTACCAATATAATCATAATGGTGAATGGAATGATGATAAACAATGCTTTTGTAATAACAGATGCTGTCTGTTTTCTCGTTACATATTCATCTTCAATGTTAATAATTTCAAGTCTTCTTCTTAGTTTTAAAACATAACGTTTTAGAAATGGTATCTTAATATAATTCAAATAGAGCTTTTGATATAAGATATCAGTTGAAAAACTTCTTCTTTTTGTTCCTTCTTTTAATTGTCTTAATTGTTTTGCTTCTTTTGTATTATTCTTTTTTGAGATGATTAAAAAGGCAATTAAAATAACAGCAAAAAGGCCTCCCGCTATGTATAAAACATAGGTTAATAGTTGCTCTGACATATCGCTTTATACCTCCTTATCTTTTGGAAGTGCTTTATTTCTTTTCTGCTACTTTTCTTGTATGTTTTTTGACTTCTTTTTTAGAAGAGCCCCAATTTCTTTCTAGGAAATTATCAAATTTTTCAATATCTGCTTCATCCATATTGTTACGCATTTCTTTGATATTTTCATCAGATATCTTATTGGTCATAACGTATTTACCATCTTGATATTCCATGATGTTAACGCTTTTATATAATTCTTTGTTTGTTGATTTTGTAAAATAATAGGTTGCATTATCAAAAAACTTGTCAATTTTTTTATCCAATGTTTTTTCTTTACGATGATCAAATGTATATTCGTTTTTGTCTTCTACTGGAATACATTCAGTTACTCTTTCAATGTATCTTCTACCTTTGAAATCTTTTACTAAGTGGATATCAAAGTTCAATACACCAACTACCTGCTCTTCAGCCGTTTTTTCATCATTGAACATACCTAATTTCAACAATGAGTTTCTTAATGCTGTAACAAGGTTAGGGAATGTTTTCGCATGGTGTGTAAACAAGGTGAACTTACTAGCAACCTGTGCAGCCTGAATCATCCAAGCAGCAACGGGATCTGTTGCAACCTCTCCGGATAATGTTTACAGAACCATCTGTCTTTTTCTGAACATCCAATCCCATTTGTCCTGAAATGGTATCGGTCTCTCTGAATGACAAGATGTTTCTGGTTGGATAAATTTTTCTTAAGTGCAACTCGAACGCTGTTTCCTGAACCCTTATGTTCATGGTTTCATAAATATTTTCAATCATACCCATTAGCATGGTGGTTTTACCACACCCCTGCTCACCAGTAAGAGAAATAACTCTCGCACCTTTTACTAAGAATTTTAATAAGTCGATGGCATCATCGCCACCTGGTAAAGTAATCAATTGTTCCAATGTAGCACGCTTAACATCGAATTTTCTGACAAAGAAGGCCCATGTTTCAGAGAAACTTGGTCGAACAACAACGACACGAGAACCATCTTTCATTTCATTGATTTTAAAACCGTTGGTATCAGATAACTGACCTGGGTTATTGTATTTATAAATATTTTGACATACTCTTTTTAATTCACTTTCTGTTCCAAATGATAAGAAAGCTAAACGAATAGATTTACCTTGGAAGAATATCCAGATACTATCACAAGCTCTTGGTACCTTGTGTTCTAGTACTTGGTCTAGATAATCTCCATCTGTCTGTGCTACCTGGCTTAAGAATGATTCTGGCAAACCAGATACACCACCAGACACACCATCAATATTCATATCTCTGACTTCATCAATACTGCTATATCCTTTATAATATTGATAAATTCTTTGTACAACTACATTTAATTTATCAGAAAAAGATAAAACTAAGTTTTCTTTTTCGTAAATTTCATCAATTTCTTCTGGTGTTATAACATAAGAAGGCTTTGCCTCACCAGCTATGTATTTTAAAACAGCCAAATTATATTTTTTGATAAGTTGAGTCAATGCTTCATAACCAAAATCTTTTTTATACATATAAATTAAAATATCGAATTTATCTTGAGCTGTTAACATAGATGGTACATCAAAAGGAATTGCTTTTGAAATATTCGTCTCATCTACTCCATATTCTTTAGAAAGTAAATCATAAATCAATTCTTTTACATATCGTTTATCATTTACATCACCATATGTACATCCTTTTAAAGCCTTTTTCAATTCGTATTTCTTCTGTTTTCTTCTTTTTAATTCTTCTTCTGAAAGGCCAATATCATAAAGGTTTATTTTGGTTATTTCATTTAGTCTCTTTTTGACATACTCTTTCATTCTTTCGATTGTATAGGTCTTATCATCGAATTCATTTTCTTCTTCTTCTACTTCTTTTTCAGCCTTTTTCTTTTTGTTTAAAAAGTATGCAACAGCAGCTGCTGCAACGAGAAAAACAAGTACAATCAATATCAAATTAGTAGAACTCATAGTTACACTCCCTTCACCTTTACAATGTTGCTCTCAGTTCCTTTAGTTTATAATCTATTACTTCTGCTGTATTACTAACTTCTTGCAAAAAGTTAGCATTTCGATCGCTTTCATCAATTGTTCTTAATCTTAGGAAAAAATCTGCTACTTTTGATTCGTTACATGCTTCAAAAAACAAGGTGCAATATGGAATAACACATATTATATCTCGAATTCCCATATAACGAGCAATGTTTTTAGCAGAGTATTTTGAATACTTATCATATCTTCCAATTAAAAGCATATTGTTATTCTTTCGGAACATTTTTTCCTTTGCTCGAATCTCCATGAAAGAATCTATAATCGTTTTTCTTTGTGTTATATTGGTAATAATTAAATCAGACATATCCAATATTTTACGAATAAATTCATTATCCAATCCTTTGTTTACATCCACAAAAACCAAATCATAATATTGATTTGCATTTTGTAAAATCTCAACATAGGTAGATCGCAATCTTAAATATTCTTCATAAGAGCTTGACTTAATGCCCATAAGGACTTCTAATCGATCTTTGAACACAATTTTTGTATAGTTTGTAATGTCTTCTGGTGTAGCACGATTACTTTTGATTAGTTTAGCTAGTCCCTCAATGCTCGCATCTAATACATGTCCCTGAGATGGTGGCATAATATCTGCTATAACGCTTTTTTGCTTTTTTTCCTTTTCCCAAAAGCATCTTTCTAGTGTATCATCATTGTAATTGGTAGACATCAATAAAATTTTATAATTATGTTCAATTGCCATATTGGTAGCAATTGACACTATTGATAAAGTCTTAGCAGTTTCTTCTTTTCCATTACTCCAAAACGCAACAATTGCCATGTCTTACACTCCTTTTTCTATTGTTCTCATAACTCTTTTCAATTCACTATAGCTTTCCACTCCTGAAATTTGAGCTACCATTGTTAATAAACTTTCGCGATATTGATTACTTAGATTTCTAATTTTAATCTTTGCTACTCTTTGATTTTCAATAATTACGCTCTGATCACCTTGTTCAAGTGGAAAATAGATTTTATCTTGGCCCCACTCTACTTTGTAATTCAAAGAAAGAAAATTTAAATATTCATCATCATCGCGATTTATTTCTTTTGCAAATAAAACCTTTTTCATCTTGACAATATTTTGAATACCACTAATGATTTCTAATCCTCTTTTTAAAGAATACAAATCAAATGATGTAACGAAATAATTGATATCTGCTGTTTCAAGGCCAAACTTTTCAAAAGTTTCTGGCG
The DNA here is from genome assembly GCA_945874585.1 of uncultured Clostridium sp. Lineage (GTDB taxonomy): Bacteria > Bacillota > Clostridia > TANB77 > CAG-508 > CAMCHB01. Next base: position 5,730 of record CAMCHB010000044.1, read on the forward strand.
AATCAGAATCAATTAAAACATAATCGTATTGAATATTGTCAATACTATCAATTCCTAAATATTTCTGAATTCCATTCCAATCTTTAAATCCTACTGCAACATCGATACTTTCATACTCGGTAAAATATGTAGTGGTCGGATTGATGACCGGCACTACATATTTTGCTTTTTGTGTAATCGTCGAATCGATAAATAATACGCTTTTTCCCATTGTTGTTAAAAATTTTGCTATGTATAAGATGAAATCAGTTTTATCAAAAGCTCCTGCAAAACCTATCTTTTTCATGTTTCCTCCGTTTTTTTACTAATAGTCTGCACCTGTTCCAAGTGTTTCAATATATCTTGCTCTCTCTTCTGTTTGTTTTTCAATTTGTTCATCCATTTTTGTTTTTAATCTATCATCGGCGCCATCTGAATGTGATGTGATAACTGAATTGATTTCGTTTCTTCTTTCTGCTCCACCGTTTTGATTGTATCTTGCCCACAAAGCATTTCTTGCTTCATTTACGATATTTGGATCTTTTTCAATAACAGCCAATGTTTCTCTACTAACTGGGTAAGTTGGTGTTGCAGCATTTTGCATACCTGGATCTTCATATTTGGTTGCATAAAGCATAGATCCTTCCACACGATATGCTTCCACAATTGCGTTACTCATAGATAAAATTTCGTCTTCAGACATTTTGATAAAAATTGTATTGGCACTAGATTGTAAAACTCTTTTTTTCGTAACTACAATATAATCTTGTCCATTTGGGAACATAATACGAATATCTACGTAATCTTGTTTTGCTAAATCAGTTGGTAATATCAACATATTATATTCTTGTACACGCATATCATCGGTTAATTTTTCATCTGTTGTTGTAATCATAGAAGTAGATAAGATAGCTCCTTTTGGTAAATCTACTTTTGCAATTGTTGCATCAGACATATTACTGCTTGTTGCAATGTGATCTGTTGTCATATCAGTTACAACTTTGGTGCTTTTTACATCAGATGCTGTAATAGCTTCTCCTGATTTAATATCTCTTGTCAACATATAGACAGTTTTAGATGAACTATTCACCTTTGCTTCTTCCTTTTTCATAACCATAATTTGCATAAATAAGATTCCTACTACAACAGCTGCTATCACAAGCATCAATAACATACCTAATAGGAATGAGTTTCTTGATTTTCTTTGCATAGGACTAATAGCCATTTTAATTCCTCCTTAAATGTTTGCATGAATCATTTCATACTTTCAACATACAATAATTTATTTCATTATACAACAATTTTTTCCCTAAAACAATAAATTTTTCGGTCGTAACGAAAATGTAATATAACAGTAATATTGGTGTTACATTATAGCTTTTTCAATCGCATCTGCCACTCCATTTTCATCGTTATTTCTTACCACAAGATCCGCTATTTCCTTGACTTGCGGAGATGCATTTCCCATGGCAACGCCCAATCCAGCTGAACGAATCATTTCGATGTCATTAGCATTATCTCCAATTGCCATTACCTCTTCTGGTTGGATGTTTAATTTTTGAATTAAGTATTGAATAGCATTCCATTTATTAACAGATTTTTTGGTAATGTCTGTATAGAAATACTGTAATGATATGTTTTCCGTTCCTCTCTTTATTTGCTTTCTGGACATATGTGCCACTTCCAATACATCAATATCATCCAATTGCCTTATTTTTTGCATAATTCCTCTAAAGATAACTTGATCCATATCGCAAATAGTTACTTTGGGGAATTTTTGTTGATTTGAATTTTTTATATAGGAATAAACATCTTCCACTAGATTTATTTTTGTTTTGCTCTCTGGTGCTTTCTTGGCATTTTCACTATTGTACACCAACACATTATATTCAAGAGATTTAGCAATGATAGAATTCTCGCCAAATACGCTGTAATAAATACTATTTTCTTCGCAGATTCGTATGATTTCTAACACTTTTTCTTTGGTCATGCATTGATTGAAAATTTCTTTCTTTTCTTGCAAATCATAAATAGAGGTTCCATTGCCCGCAATAAAATAATGGCCTCCTCCTATTTGATCTGCAATATACTCAATCGCTGTACTAATTCTTCCAGATGTTAAGACCACTTGAATCCCTTTTTCTATTGCTTTTTGAATCGCTTCTTGGTTAGCTTGTGAAACCTCACCATATAAATTCAATAAAGTTCCATCCAAATCAATTGCCATAAATTTATACATTTTCTTTTCTCCTTCTTTTGTTGATTTGATTTCATTATAACATTCTTTCTTCTTTTTTCAAGATTCTACAATTGTTTTTTTATTTGTAATTTTTCCTGATTTTTAGACAAGAACAAATAAGAAAAATCAAAAATTTTTCTTTGATTTGTTCTCGCCCGATTTGAGTCTTCAACTAAAAGAAGAAAATCTCAAAGGGCTAGCGATTGTAGCTTTTTATATAAAAAAGCATAGGGGCAAAACAAATGAAGCAATTTTTATGCATTCACTTATTTTAATATCCCTATGCTTTATAGTTTATTTCCCTTGAAATCTACTATTTTCCAATCATCTGATTTTCTGCTTGTTGAACCAATTTCTTAACCATGTTTCCGCCTATTTTTCCAGCGTCCTTTGCAGAAATATCACCATTATATCCATCTTTTAAGTTTACACCAACTT
>CAMCHB010000045.1 GCA_945874585.1 uncultured Clostridium sp.
TTCTTATTAGGATATACTTTTTTAAATAATTTTTCGAAACTTGTTTCTCTATACAATTCTTCAACATCTACCAATAATTTTTCCTGCAAATCTGGCATTTTGGAAAATTCTATTTTATCTCCAATCTTTACTTGTTTTCTTTTTTCATCATATAATCTAAATTCTATCATTTTTGTTCCATTTTTTATTCTTTCAAATGGTCCTTTATTTAATTTCATTTTGTGTATCATATATAATTCTCCATTCTCTTTATTGATGTTATAAGTATACGCTTAAAAAATATTCTAATAAAGCAACCACTTCTTGCCTCATTACTATCTATTTTATACCATAAAAAAACAAAATTAACAACTTATATAAAAATAACCCTAGACCTCGTAAGATTCTAGGGTTTCCAAATTTTCATTTTGTCACTTTCCAATTTTTCTTCTTTAACAAATATCTCCTTGATTCATGTGAAATCTTCTTTGAGCTAATTTATCTTGTACCCCTCTTAGTGCCTCTCCAAATCTTTGGAAATGCACCACTTCTCTTTCACGTAAAAAGCGTAATGGATCAATAACATCAGGTTCATCGTGACATAAATCAATTAGTTTTTCATAAGTAGCTCTCGCCTTTTGTTCGGCCGCTAAATTTTCCTGTAAATTTGCGACAGGATCTCCCTTACATGCTAAACAGGTAGCATTAAAAGGCATACCAGAGGCTGCTTGCGGATACACATCTAATCCATGGTCTGTATAATATGCACCTAAACCAGCTTCTTGAATTTCTTGAATCGTACAATCTTTTGTTAACTGATGCACGATGGTTCCTACCATCTCCATATGTGCTAATTCTTCTGTGCCTATATCATTTAAAATTGCCTTTGATTTTTCATCTGGCATACCAAATCTTTGTGATAAATAACGCAAAGATGCTCCTAATTCTCCATCTGGTCCACCGATATTGTGAAATAATCCATTTTGCTAATCGTGGATTTTTGCATTTGATATTGATTGGATACTCTAATGTCTTTTTATATACCCACATTACTAATTCCCCCTTTCCCATGGCCACCCTGCGTCTCTCTTGGGGAATCACAAAATCTGTAATAAATCTGAACCTGGCGATCCTGAATGATAACGCGTTCTAGCAAAAAAGCAATCATATCTCTATTTTCTTCTGTAATTTGATGGAATTGTAAAATAGTATTCTTTCTTTTTTGCCAATTTTCTTCTCTCTCTTGCTGATTTTCCATTGGCTCGGTCAAAAGTTCTCTTTCCAATTTCTTTAATTTATTTTGATAATTGGATAAAACCTGTGTAAACATTTCCTCTGAAATCATTTGATTGACACGATCCTCATATAATTGATAAATAGCTTTCTGGCAGTGCTCTTTTTGTTTTATCATAAACTTCTGTTTTTCTTTATTAGATTGGATTGGTGGCATCTTTAAACTTTCTATTTTTTCCCTGCTGACCTGCTTTCTCAGATTTTCACGCAATGAGTAACTTACCATTTCTAATAATCTTTTTTCTGATAGATGAACATTTAAGCAACGACTTTTTCCATACTTTTTATACGCTGAACAAATACAACGAAACTCCTTTCCATGATTTTTCGTATAAGTAATTTTTGCCCCACACTGGCAATAGACCAATCCACTTAGCAAATGATTCCTTCCCTTTGTATAATTCCATTGATTGCTTTGCTGTTGTAATTTTTCTTGTACTTTTTCGAATATCTCTTTTTCAATAATGGCAGGGCATGCATGTGGTATGATAATTTGTTGTTCCATCGGTACTTGTTTCATTTTTTTGATCTTATAATTTACCTTTTGGAACTTAAGCTGTACCAAATCTCCTATGTAAATACGATCTTTTAAAATTTTATGAATGGTAGAACGACTCCATTTAGATGAAACTAAACCATTTGGATTAAAATAATGACTATTTCTCTGCTTGTATTGCAAGGGAGTCAGCACACCTTTTTCCGTCAAGATTCTTGCAATTTGTGTTTGTGTAAATCCATCTAAATACATTTGATAGATCTCTCTGACATACGGAGCAACCTCATCATCTAACATCATTTGATTCTTGTTATATGGACTTTTTCGTAAGCCATATGGTGTAAAAGCTTTAATGCATTCTCCCTCTTTTGCTTTTGTTTCAATAGCACAACGAACTTTATAGGAAATGTCTTTGGCATACATATCATTAAAAACAGCTTTAAAAGGTGTCATATCATTAGAATGATTTTGCTTAAATGTGTCAATTTGGTCATTGATGGCTATATAGCGGATTTGATGTTCCGGAAAATAACGTTCAACATATTGTCCCACCTCAATATAATCTCTTCCCAGTCTTGATAAGTCCTTAGTCAAAACCATGTTAATCTTTCCACTTTCAATGTCTTGTAACATACTTTGAAAACCGGGTCGATCAAAATTAGTTCCAGTATATCCATCATCTTGGTAAATTCCAACCAATTTTCCTTCCCATTTCTTAACCCATGGCAATAAAAAATGAATTTGGTTCTCAATGCTTTCTGATGTTCCTCCTATTGCTTTTATTTTTTCATCCTCGCGTGATAATCTTGCATAAAGTGCAATTCTCCAATTTAGCTTTTCAGAAATCAAATTATACATTCTCCTTTTGACTTGCCTTATTTTCTATCATCTTTCCATCTTCTTCTCTCCATTTTTTCTCTAACCATTTAGACAAAAGTGTAAAAAGTGTAGGTCCTTTAGGGGAATAAAAATCCATGCTGTTTTTTTCTAACATTTGATCACCTCTTCTTCAGTATATGCTTGGTAAATCAAATGTTTTCATGCATGCGGAAAAATAGCAGGAAAACATTTTCCTGCTATTTTGATATCTGATTATTGACGCATTTTACGTGCTGTTTTTATTCTGGCAGCTGAACGCTCTATAGAAGCTGTTAATTCTGCTTTCATACCTAAGTCTTGTTTCTTCTTAGCCAAATCTTCTTCCATTACCTTCTTTGCTTTAATAGCTGCCTCCAAATCAATTTCCTCTACCCATTCTGCCTCATCTACAACAGCTGTTACCTTGTCTGGAGCAATTTCAATAAAGCCTTCACTAATAAAAGAATATTTTGGTTTTGCATCTTTACTTTTTCTAATTTTTAGGGGACATGCTTTGTTCGCTACCAACATAGGAACATGCCCTGCCATAACTCCCATCTGACCGTTTTCTGTTTCAAACACAATAGATTCTACCTCATCTGAATACAAAGTTCTGGTAGGAGTAATGACTTCAAATTTAAATAATTTAGCCATAAATTTCACCTACTTCTAAGATTAGTTTTTAGCTTTTTCTGCATTTTTAATAACATCATCAATTGTACCAGCCATATAGAATGCTGATTCAGGATATTGATCCATATTACCAGAAATAATTTCCTTAAATCCTCTGATTGTTTCTTTAATTGGAACATATTTACCAGGAATACCTGTAAATTGTTCTCCAACAAAGAATGGTTGAGATAAGTATTTTTGAATTTTTCTTGCACGATAAACGATTTGTTTATCATCTTCAGATAATTCATCCATACCAAGGATTGCAATGATATCTTGTAATTCTTTATATTTTTGTAGAATTTCTTGTACCTTTCTAGCTACTTCATAGTGTTCTTCACCTACTACTTTAGGATCCAAAATTCTAGAAGATGATTCTAGTGGATCAACAGCTGGATAAATACCTAATTCTGAAATAGATCTTGATAATGCAATAATAGCATCCAAGTGAGCAAATGTTGTAGCAGGAGCTGGATCAGTGTAGTCATCGGCTGGCACATAAACAGCTTGAATAGATGTGATAGAACCATTCTTGGTTGATGCAATTCTTTCTTGTAGCGCACCAACATCTGTAGCCAACGTTGGTTGGTAACCAACGGCTGATGGTGTTCTACCAAGTAAGGCAGAAACTTCTGAGCCTGCTTGGATAAATCTGAATATATTATCTACAAAGAATAACACATCTTGATTCTTTACATCTCTAAAATATTCAGCCATTGTTAATCCTGTTAAAGCAACTCTCATTCTGGCTCCTGGTGGTTCATTCATTTGACCGAAAACCAAGGCTGTTTTATCAATAACACCTGATTCGCTCATTTCACCAATTAAATCGTTACCCTCTCTTGAACGTTCACCAACACCTGTGAATACTGAATATCCACCATGTTCTGTTGCAACGTTTCTGATTAACTCTTGGATTAGTACTGTCTTTCCAACACCAGCACCACCAAATAGACCAATCTTACCACCTTTTGCAAATGGTGCAATTAAGTCGATAACTTTGATACCAGTTTCAAACATTTCTGTTACTGGTTTTTGATCTACTAAAGCTGGGGCTTCTCTATGGATAGACCATTCTTCCTTTGCTTCTACTTTTCCTTTTCCATCAATAGATTCACCTAAAACATTAAAAACTCTTCCTAGAACTTCTTGACCAACAGGAGTCTTAATCGGTGCTCCTGTATCGATTGCTTTCATTCCTCTTTTCAAACCATCTGTAGAAGATAATGCAACACATCTTACAGTATAGTTTCCTAAATGTTGCATTACTTCTGCTACGACTTCATGTTCTCCATTTGGAATCTTTATAGCGTTATACAAATTTGGTAGTGTATCTTTACCAAATTGCACATCAAGAACCGCTCCAATTATTTGTGTGATTTTTCCTTCATTCACTATAAAATTCACCCTTTCCTAAACATTATTTGCTCCACCAATTATTTCAGAAATCTCCTGTGTGATAGCAGCTTGTCTAGCTCTGTTATAATTTAGTGTTAACTTATCAACTAATTTTTCTGCATTTGATGTTGCACTATCCATCGCATTCATACGAGAGAAGTTTTCACTTGCAAAAGCTTCAACCATTCCACCGTACATAACGCCCTTCATAAATTTTTTGGTTAGTACATCAAACACAAGCTCTGGAGAAGGTTCAAATTCAAGTTCTCTCTTATGCTCTACCTTTTCCCCTTCTGCTGTTTCAAAGTCTTTTCTTTCGAGTGGCAAAAGCCTAATAGCATGTGGTTCCATATGCATCAATGTTTCCATTTCGGTATACAATAATTCTAATTCGTCAATTTCACCACTTCTGAATAATTGAATCATATGATTTGCAATTTCACCAGCTACATTTGTATTGGTATCAAAACGATCCACTCCAACATCCGTTACAACATGATAACCTTTTGCTTTTAATGCATTTTTACCAGTATTTCCGATAGCATAAATAATGCTATTTTCTTTATCTGTAATTCTTTCTTCAGCAAATTTAATCATATTAGAATTATAACCACCAGTTAGTCCACTATCTGATGTTATAACAATATAAGCTTTTTTTCGATTCTCTTTTTCTTCACGTTTATCAAAATAAGGAATATCCATATCTGGTACACGTTCCAAAATATCAATCATAGTTTCTTGAATATGTTTAAAAAACGGTAACGTAGCTTCATGCATAGCACGAGCTTTTCTTAACTTTACGGCAGCAATTAACTTCATTGCTTTGGTAATTTTTTTCGTTTCATTAACGCCCTTTATTCTAAGCTTAATTTCTCGAGTATTTGCCAATTTGTCTCCCTCCCGTTCTTTTCAAAATTTATTCACAAATTTTCTCATTAAATTTCAAATAATTGTACAAAATTATCCATAAAGCCTTTTAATTTAGCTTCAAGATCCTTATCCAAAGCTTTCTTTTCTTTGATTTCTTTTAGAATCTCTGGATTTTTTACTTCCATTTGATTGATCAATTCGCTATTAAATTTTGCAACATCTTTATTTGGAATATTAGCCAAGTAACCATGTACCAATGAATACAATATAACAACTTGTTGTTCCATAGATAAAGTCTTATATTGAGGTTGTTTCAAAACTTCATATGATCTTTCACCTTGTACAAGTTTATCTGCGGTCTCTTTGTCTAACTCTGATCCAAATTGAGCAAATGCAGCAAGCTCTCTATATTGAGCCAAATCCAATCTTAGTCTACCAGATAATTTCTTGATTGCCTTTGTTTGTGCTGAACCACCAACACGTGATACAGATAAACCAGCATTAACAGCAGGTCTTTGTCCAGAAAAGAATAATTCACTTTCTAGATAAATCTGACCATCTGTAATAGAAATTACGTTTGTTGGTATGTAAGCAGATACATCACCTGCTAATGTTTCAATAATTGGTAAGGCAGTGATAGAACCTCCTCCATGTGCTTTGTCCAATCTAGCAGCACGTTCTAGCAATCTTGAATGTAAATAGAATACATCACCTGGATATGCTTCACGTCCTGGTGGACGTCTTAAAAGTAATGACATTGCTCTATATGCCTGAGCTTGTTTAGATAAGTCATCATATACAATTAAAACATCTTTATGTTTTTCATACATGAAATATTCTGCAATAGCACATCCTGCATATGGTGCTAAATATTGAATTGGTGATAATTCACTTGCAGTAGCAGATACTACAACTGTATAATCCATTGCATGGTTTCTTTTTAAGGTTTCAATGGTAGCTGCAACAGATGAAGCTTTTTGACCAATTGCTACATAAACGCAGATAACATCTTGACCTTTTTGATTGATAATGGTATCAATTGCAATAGCTGTTTTACCTGTTTGTCGATCACCAATGATCAACTCTCTTTGTCCTCTACCAATAGGGACCATAGCATCAATAGCTAGAATACCAGTTTGTAATGGAGTCTTTACAGGCTCTCTACTCATAACATCTGGTGCTAAAAATTCTACATCTCTGTATGAATCAATTTTATATGGTTCTTTTCCATCCAAAGGTTCACCTAATGGATTAACAACTCTACCAATGATTTCATCGCTTACACCAATGCTTACTGGTCTACCAGTTCTTTTCGCTACCGTGCCTTCCTTAACTTCAATTTCGCCACCTAGCAAAACGCAACCAACGGTTTCTTCTTCTAGGTTCATAGCCATACCATAAACATCATTTCCGAAATCGATCAATTCACCCGCCATACAATTATCTAGTCCGTATATTTTAGCAATACCGTCACTAGCTTGTACAACATACCCAACTTCATCAACTTTTGTCTTGGCATCATAATTATTAATTTTCTTTTTAATTACATCACTAACTTCTTCGGGTCTAATTAACACAGTCATTCCTCCTATCTATAAAATATTCACAAATTAAAGCATATCTTCAATTTGTCTTTTGACACTGTTGTCATACACCTTATTTCCTACGATAACTTTAACGCCACCAATGATTTTTTTATCCATTATGACTTCGTAATTTACTGTATCCACCTGATATAAATCTTTGTATTTTTGAACAATTTCGTCTATTTGTTTTTGATCCAATTCCATAGCCGTTATTATCTTCATGGATATTTCATGGTTTTGTATTTCATAAAGCTTTGTATAGGCAAGTGCAATTTCATCTATGATATTGATTCTATTTTCCTCTAATAGCAATTCTAGAAAATGAATCAATGTTTCATTTTGATATGCAGGAAATAATCCTTTGATGACTTCTAATTTTTCGTGGTTTTCGATAAGTGGATTCAGTAAGATATTTTTAAAGTTTTTATCGGATACAAAAAGATTAGAAATTTCTTTTAGTCCTTTTTCAAACATTGTGTTTTCTTCTTTGCTCTTAGCCGAATCAGCTAGAGCTCTTACATATCTATTTGCAACAAGAGCCACCTTATATACACCATCTTTCTTTTCTAAGTTTAGGATACATTTTTATGATCGATGAAATCAGAAATAAGTTTACGATTGGTTTCTGTGTCAAGATTTTCTTTTAATACCTTTTCACTAGCACTTAATACTAAATCAGACATTTCCTTTTTCATGCTGGTAATCAATTGTTCTTTTTCAACTGCAAGCTCAGATTTTGCATTTTCTATGATGTGGTTTGCTTCTTCTCTAGCTGAAGTCATTATAGCATTGTATCCTTTTTCTGCCATTTTTTGATAATCGTCGATGATTTTTTGGCCTTCGTCTTTTGCTTGTTTCAATTTTGCGTCGTATTCGCTCTTCATTTCCTCTACTTGCTTTTTGGCATCTTCGGCCATATCAAGAGCATCTTGAATTTTTTGTGAACGTTCGTTCATATGCTTGGTAACTGGTTTGAACAAAAGCTTTTTTAGTATAAAATATAATACTAGAATGTTAATAATTGTAATGACAAGTGTTACCCAAAATTCTCTATTAAATTCCATCTTCTTTATCATTCCTTTCAGTGCACAAATCAATTTTGTTCTGCATTAAGGTACAAAAAGCATTTAATGGTCATTTGTAGAAATGTAATT
>CAMCHB010000046.1 GCA_945874585.1 uncultured Clostridium sp.
ATCTGCAGAACAATCTACGAAATTAGTCCAAAAAACTTGAGAGATGACGTATAAAGACAGAAGATCTACAAAAAATAAAAAACAGTAAGAAATTGATGGCTAGAAAATTTGACAGTAATATAGATAAAAATATATTGCTCGATTTAGAGGCACTAATATCTGATAAAAATGATAAATGAAAAATATAAAACTACAGTGATTATTCCATGCTTTAACGCATCGAAAACGATAGAGAAGACATTAGCTTCGCTAGAAAAGCAAACTTATAAATATTTTCAAGTGTATATTGTAAATGATGGATCAACAGATGAAACTCTCAGTGCTATTGAGAGATATAGAAAAGGATCTTTATTAAATATTACTGTTTTTACAAAAGAAAATGCTGGTGTTAGCGCGGCAAGAAATTATGCAATAAATAGGTGTAATACAGAATTAATCACTTTTTTGGATGCAGATGACGAATATGATTGTGGATTTTTAAACTCAATGATACAAGTGCTGCTTGATAATGATTTTGACACTGTTGCAGCAAGATATGAGTTTACTCGTAATGCCGAAGAAACATTCGTTTTACCGTCTAAGTTGAATTATAAAGAAGTAAGCAAGTATGATCTGGTAAAATTATATACACATAAAAGAATTGAAAAAATAAATTTTTGTGGCTTTTTGTATAAGAAAAAAATTTTAAATCAATATCATATAAGATTTGACGAAAAAATTAGATTCGGAGAGGATACATTATTTATATACCAATATTTGAAATATTGTAAAAGGGGCGGATTTATTGATGAACCCTTATATCATTATTACATTAATGAGGCTTCAGCGACACATAGTGTAACATATGATATTGTTCAGAATATTGAAGCATATAAAAAAGTGGTGGAATATTGGAAAGATGATCCACAATATGATCAAAAGTGGGGGGCATATATTATATCAAGAGCTATTTGGTCTGCTGCGAAGACTTTTGCTCAAACTAGTAAAAAATATTTTGAGAAGTTACAAAAAGAATATAATGTGCATGAAGCAATGAAACTAATGGCAAAGGAAGGCGATGAAAGAACCATTCGGATATCTGCCAAAATTTTTTTGCTAAATCCAAATTTATTTTATCACATAATCAATTTTTCGTCAAAAGTAAGGGATAATAAATAGTATTGGAGCTGATTCGTCATGAAAATAATAGCTTTTTATTTACCACAGTACCATCAAATACCAGAAAACGATAAATGGTGGGGCAAGGGGTTTACGGAGTGGACAAACTTAAAAAAGGCAAAACCTTTATATCAAGGACACAATCAACCGAGAATTCCACTTGATAATCATTATTATAATCTTTTAGCCCCTAACGAGATTGCATGGCAGGCCGATCTTGCAAAAAAATATGGAATATATGGTTTCTGCATTTACCACTACTGGTTTAGTGGACACATGCTTTTACAAAAACCGACGGAGTTACTTTTAAAGAATAAAAATATTGATACTCATTATTGCATCTGTTGGGCGAACGAAAGTTGGACGAATGCTTGGGTGTCCAGCTCTGACAAATTCCTAATTAGACAAAAACAAGGGGATAAGGCAGAATGGATTAGACACTTTAATTATCTCTTACCATTTTTTAAGGATCCTCGTTATATTAAAATTAATAATAAACCCTTCTTTGTTATTTATAGGCCTGATCTTTTCTCAAAAATGAGCGAAATGTTAGAACTCTGGAATCAAATGGCTATAGATAATGGATTTGATGGGATGAGATTCGCATATCAAGTGATTGAGAAGAATCTAAAATCAGAAGATAGCTTTGATAATAGGATAGAATATGAGCCAGTATATGCAAATTATGACTTGAATAAGAACAAGTATAAATTATTAAAGACGGTTAAACACGGCCTTGTAAAAATGTTGCGGCCATTAAATATTAATCTCGAATATCTGCACCCTCAGGGATTAGTAAAAAGAGATTATGATCAGACATGGCAAGCCATACTAAGGAGAAAAAAAACAGACGAAAAATCACTACCGGGAGCATTTGTTGATTGGGACAATACCCCAAGAAAATCTGATCGTGGTAGTGTAATGATTGGGTATGATCTATCAAAGTTCAAAAAGTATTTAACCAAGCAAATTATTCATGCCAAAGAAGAATATAATTCAGATTATCTATTTATTTTTGCTTGGAATGAATGGACAGAGGGTGGGTACTTGGAACCTGACGAAACAGATGGATATGGAAGACTAGAAGCAGTTAAAGATGCTTTAACTGAAACTGGAGAATTTGAAAGCTTTTAATTGAGAATTAAAAATGGACTTCTTGACAATTCTACTAATTGTGGTAGTTGTGGTTGTATGTGTTTTACTTGTTGCGATTGGCGATAGAAAAGTTCAGACTCTTGGAATCATTTTGATGATTATTGTGTTCTCATATGTCTGTGCCATACGTCCACTTACTTCTTCTGATACAACAAATTATTATAATTATTATAATAAGGCTAGGTCAATTACTCAATTTCATTGGGGAATTGGAAGAGATTATAATCCGTGGACAGAGAATTGGTATATCAACTTTTGCTGGTTGATGAACCGCATTGGATTTTCATTTACTCAGTTTTTGTTTTTTACATCATTTCTGTTTAATACGATATCTATTTTCTCTATTATTTCTATTTATAAAACACTATATCAGGATGAAAATAGATATCGCGGATTAATAAGTATATTGTCACTTTTTGTGGCACAATATGGAATTTTGTATTCTTATGTAGTTGTTCGCGGCGCACTTGCACTTTCTTTTTGCCTTCTTTCTGTTGCGAGGTTGGTAAAAAAGAAATATATTTCTTGCGGATTATTTGTGTTTTTGGCAATTGCATTTCAGAATTTTTCGTGGGTGTTTTTGCCGATTATTGTTTTACTGTTGCCACACTTTAAACGAAGAAACAATAAATTATTGTTCTTATGTTATTTTGCTTCTATTGCATTGTCTGTAATCAGAGTTGATATAATTTTAACTAGATTGCTAAGCAATATATCTATACTTTCAAATTTATTCGCTAATGAAGCATATTACGATAGTCAAAATATCAGTTATGGGCTACAGAAGGGAATGCTATTGTTTCTTACCCAAAATGTTTATCTATTATATCTACTAAGAAGTGAGTATGAGAGAAAAGTAAATAATTATTTTAACATTTTGACTATAGGGAGCATTCTTGCAACTACTATTAATAGTAATGCTACTATACGAATTACAAATTATTTTTTTGTGTTTCAACTCTTTCTTTATGCAGAATATTTTAACTCGATGACGTTTTATAAGGGCGGTAAGGAAAAGGCTATTAATTCGATCATCATTACTATTGTAATACCTGTTTTATCGGCAATTTATATGCTGCGATATTGCAGTATTATATGAGGTGTTTATGAAAATTAACATTTTAATGCCAGATATTGTACGTACTCCCGCAGGTGGGCATAAAGTCATATATGACTATAGTAACCGACTTGCAGAAGACGGATATGATGTGGCTCTTTATTTTTTTCCTGGAGGGATTTTTTCTAAATTCCATTTTCCGGAACGCTTGAGATTACAGATCGTTAAAATATATGGAGATACAATCAATCCAGTATGGTTTAAGCTTGATAAAAGAATAAAAAAGAAAGTTGTTATTCACGCAGATGAAATGAGATCTGCAGATGTTGTTTTGGCAACAGGAGTTAATACTGCATTCCCTGTATATGAACTGCCAGAAAAATATGGCAAAAAGGGATATTTTATTCAAGGCTTTGAAAATTGGGACTATTCTGACGACTATGTTTATAATACATATAATTTAGGAATGAGAAACATGGTGGTGTCTAAATGGCTTCAAAAAAAAGTTAATGAACATACGAATATTCCATGTGAATTAATTTCGAATGGTGTCGATGAAAAAGTGTTTTTCAAAAGAAAGGGTCAACCCTTAAAGCACAGTATAGTTTTTCAATATAGAAGTCAAGCGCATAAAGGATGTAAATATGGTATTAAGGCTATTCATATATTAGAAAAGAAATATCCAGATTTAAAAGTGATAGCCATATCGTCGGAGGTTAAACCATCCAATTTCCCTCAAAATTGGAAATACAAATTTAACGTTTCTTCAGAGAAAGTTGCGGAGATAAATAATCAATCAGAAGTTTTTATATGCTCGACAATTGATGAAGGATTTGGTCTTCCGGGACTGGAAGCAATGGCTTGCGGATGTGCCGTTGCATCTACAGATTACACTGGAGTTCATGATTATGCTATTGATGGTGTAAATGCTCTGCTTTCTCCGGTAAGGGATGCGAAGGCTTTGGCAGATAATGTGATCAAATTATTTGAAAATGATGCATTAAGAGAGAAAATCGTTCACGCCGGGATTGAGACCGGTAAGGAAAGAACGGTTCAGAATTCGTATAAAAAGTTTAAGCATACTTTAGAAGACATGGTAAAAAGGTAAGCATGATTACTATAAACTCTTTTTGATGGATTATAACGTATGAGAATAACCGATTATCCACAACTGACTAATGTACTGAAAGACTCGGCACCTATCACATATCTTTGCGGAGCCGGTCTTTCTATGTCCCTTGGGGAACACAATAAAAGCTGGTGGCATTGGCTTCAGGCAGGAAAATCATATCTGAATACGGGTGATCAAAAAGAGTTTGATTTGAGAATCGGATCTGGTAGTGCTGAGGAAATGATATCTGCAGCCGGTTTTCTTCTGGAGAAGTTGAAGAATGCATCTACTTATGGTGAATTCATGCGACAGGAGATGCTGTCAATACATCCTGAAAATAAAGAAGATATTTCAGCATTGAGACTGATGAATCGTGCTGGAGATTTTTTGGCTACTACCAACTACGATACGAGTATTGAACAGGCTGTTGGGATAGGGACTGCGACATACTCGGAACCGGATAAAGTTCTTGTAATACTTAAACGACAAACAGACAGGAAGGTTATTCATCTTCATGGAGCGTATATCCCGTCAAGAGGAATTGACGATATTATTGCCGATGATGCACAGTATGAGGCAATTTTAAAAAATCAGGGAGCTCAGTTCTTACAGGCATTGATAGGAACGAATCCTATTATTATCGTTGGATGTGGCGGAACAACAGAAGACCCCAATATGAGCGGATTCTTGTCGTTTTCAGCTCAATATTTGAGAACGGATATCCCTTATTTCTATCTTTATCGGAAAGGTGATGACTTAAGAGATTTACCTGATAATTTTATTCCTATTTGCTATGGAGAGGAATATTCTGATCTTCCGTCATTTTTGATGGAGATAGGCTCATACCGCATAAGGTTTCATTCCGGATTTGAACAGATGATGGAAATAAATCCTTATGAGACAACCGCAAGATCAGCCTCGGCTTTCGGTCGAATGCATTTTCTAAATCGTTTTAATAAGTTCATCGGACGTAAGAAAGAGATGGCTAGCTTAAAAAGCTTTTGCGAGAAGCCAGATCAAGTTCTCTTCTGGTTCGTCATTGGCGAAGGTGGAATAGGAAAAAGCAGACTTTTGCTGGAATATTTAACCGGTATAGACTCAGCGTGGTTCGGATTCTTTGGGCGAAAGGGTGCTGATGTTTATGAAAAGCTTGTTCCGATCAGTAACACGGTAGTTGTATTTGACTATATTGTAGGTGAAGAAGAAAAATGTGCGGAGGCAATCAGAACTCTGATTCATAAATTTGAATCTTCTGCGTTTAAGCTGCGAATCGTATTTCTTGAAAGAAAATTTGAAAAGGGCAGTCTGAATTGGTTCCATGAGATTGAGAAAGCATTTGATGCTTCGACGCGTATTATGTTTGACAGAAGTCAATACTCAAAGGATCCATTGATTTTGAATGCTTTGACGGCTGAGGAAGAGAAGGAGTATATCAGTTCTTATATAGAAACTTATGCTTTGTATGCTCAAAACGGGAAAATTGGGGATGACCACGATTCTGTCACAGATATTTCTTCTTTGACTGCAAAGGCTGATGAAATAGAACAAGCATTTAGAGAACAATTGCCACCAGAATGTTATCGCCCACTGTATCTGAGCATATTTATTGAAGTTTGGATTTATAAAAGTGGAGTTGTTTCTGTAACCGGGGCAAATGAATTGCTTGAGGAATTTCTTCAGAAAGAAGAGAAAAGATGGAGTAAACTCCTTAATTCGGAGGAGGCACTGTATGCCTATAAGAAGATACTAGCGCTTGCGTGCGCTATTGAGGTTTTCTGCATCAATGAACCGGATAATGGATATCTTCAGGTAGAATGCAATTGCCTTAACAAAAAAGTTAAGTCGATTGCTGGATTTGGAAAGCGTAAGAGATCTCTTTCTGACTTATTTATTTACGAACAGAGAGAAGATATCAGTTCTAATAATGGAAAAGAGATCATCGATAAAATAAACAAATCTTCCTCATTTTCTTATAGTGAAAAAGTAGCCTATATTGGATCATATATGAAGGTACTTCCAAGTCCAGAGGAATTGCAGGAAAAACAGGACGCTTCATATCAACCAAAAGTCTTTCTTTTGATTCAACCGGTTTATCCTGATATTATCAGGGAATTTATAGCTGATTATTATACGGATGAGACTGAATGGACAAATTTTGCGCGATTGGCAAGGAGTATATCTGTTCTTGAGTTCGGAAGATTCTTGACAAAGGCGATGGATGATTTTCCAGAAGAAGAATCATTTCAGAAGATGGCACTAACAAAACCGGAAGCGCCAACAGACATGTTTGAGATGTATTTTACGTTTCTTACCAGTCCTGTGCTTCTTACAAAGCATCCCAATGAGATTGCAAAAGTTTTACAGGAATCCTCTGTTACAGATGAGCTTGCACCTTTTGAAATGGAGACATGGAATAGATTGATTCTGGCAAACTATTATCAGAATCAATATGATCAGGCTGTGGCATGCGGCTTTTCTTTTATTGATTATGTTAAAAAGCGCTATAAGATAAGTGAGGTGGAAGGCGGATTCAGTGACGTCATTAATAACTTTTGTGGAATAGTTTTTGAGAAGCGCAATAAGGATCTTTATTCTGAACTTACCGATTATACGGATCAGTTTTATGAGGCAGTAAATTCTATTGGTAATAAGGACAAAGACATTCTTGCTGAAATTGCAACTGTTTGTTCGGAAAATCATTTTCATTTAGCAATGCTAAAGGAGCAAAAAGACGGAAGCTATGGAGTCAAAAAGGACTGGGATAAAGCAGTAATGTATTATGAACTTTATCCTGAGGATGCAGACATTGCACATGCGGTGGCTGAGCTTTCCGAAATATATATGCGCTTTTTGACCAAGAAGAAACTATTTAAAAGAGCCGGAAAACTTACGAAACAAATGGAAAAAGTTTCGAAGAGTGTGCCTGATGATGAGACAGTGGGGAAATATGCAATCTGTCTTTCTAATATCTACGGCATGAATTCCATAGGAATGAAAGAGTGCAGTCCGGATGCGTCCAATGAATCGATATATGAGGCTCTTGGTATTTTAGAGGAATTGTTTAAGAAATATCCAGCTAATCAGGACGTTGCTAAATCTTACGGTGTGGTTAAGTCCGACAGCTATTTTGATAAATCTTCGGATGAACTGAATTTGACTGATGAACAGATTAGATGGTATCGAGAACAATTCGAACAGCATAAGGACGACGCTGAATTAGCTGAAAGTTATGCAAGAATATTGGGCTTGCAGGCAGAAAAGGTTTTTCAGTCAGGTGATGAAAAAAGGGCTTATGATATTTTGAATGAGATGCGCCGAATTGGTAGAGAAGCGGACTTACATGAATATGAGGATGAAGATGCAAATGATTTTATAGAAACTGCAGATGGGGTGGAAGAGATTTTTAAGTTAAGAAAAATGATGGATAAGCTTGAAAAATAATTGCCGATAAGATCCTTTATTTGCAATTATCTTTGCTATTAGACATAAAAAGTGATGAAGGGGAAGCTGTAATATTGACTATCCAACAGCCATTAATTTCTGTAATTGTTCCTGCATATAATGTGCAAGATACAATAGAAATAACAATTGATCAATTATTGAATCAGACTTATAAAAATATAGAAATTATAATAATAAATGATGGATCAAAAGATAATACGGAATTGCTTGTAAAAGGTATAAGTGATCCTCGTGTTCGCGTTTTCAATAAAACGAATGGCGGTGTTTCTTCCTGTCTCTTATACACATCTCCGAGCCCACGAGACCGAGGCTGATC
>CAMCHB010000047.1 GCA_945874585.1 uncultured Clostridium sp.
TACACACTGCATATCGTCGGCAGCGTCAGATGTGTATAAGAGACAGGTTCGGTACAAATACTTTTTGTGATAAGACCATCAAAAGCCATAATTGCCTCCTTTATGTGAAATAAAGAGAACAAAAACCTCTCATGGAAAAGAGGCTTTTGTCACATTATTTTGCTACAATATTATAAATCTTATTCTTTACATAAATTTCTTTTACAATTGTTTTTCCTTCTAGTTTTCCTTCCATTGCTGTATGAACTTTATTTTTAACACTTGCTTCTTCTTCGTTTAGAGCAATGTTAATCGTAGCCTTTAATTTTCCGTTGACTTGAATTGGTAGGACAATTTCATCAGCGATAGTTTTGGTTTCATCAAAACTTGGCCATGGCATATAGGCTAACATTTCTTTTCCACCTAAAACGGTTTGCCATAATTCTTCTGTCATATGTGGGGCAAAAGGATTTAACAATTGTAGGAATGTTGCAAATTCAGCACGGTTAACAGATTTTGCTTTGTAGAATTCATTGACCATACTCATGAAAGTGGAAATACAGGTGTTGAATTTCATTTCTTCGATATCTTTGCTTACTTTTTTAATAGCACGATGCATCATTTGTTCAAACTTAGGAGAATAGTTATCTCCATCTACTAGGAAGCTTGTCAAATTCCAAACTCTGTCTAAGAATTTAGAGCATCCACGAATACTTTCCATAGACCAAGCAGCTGTTTGATCAAATGGTCCCATGAACATTTCATAAACACGGAAAGAGTCAGCACCAAATTCTTCGATGATATCATCTGGATTGATAACATTTCCTTTAGATTTTGACATTTTTTCACCATTGGTTCCCAAAATCATACCATGTGAAGTACGTTTTTGATATGGCTCTTTGGTTGGTACAACACCAATATCATATAAGAATTTATGCCAAAATCTTGAGTACAATAGGTGAAGGGTAGTGTGTTCCATACCACCATTGTACCAATCTACTGGTGACCAGTATTGCAATGCTTCAGGAGAAGCAAGAGCTTTGGTATTGTGAGGATCCATGTAACGAAGGTAATACCATGAAGAACCAGCCCATTGTGGCATAGTATCGGTTTCTCGACGAGCTGGACCATGACATTTAGGACAGGTTGTATGAATCCATTCTTCGTGTTTAGCAAGTGGAGATTCGCCATTTTCACTTGGTTCATAGTCTTCTACATCTGGTAATTTAAGTGGTAGTTCTTCTTCTGGAATTGGAACCCAACCACATTTTTCACAATAAACCATTGGGATTGGCTCACCCCAATAACGTTGTCTTGAGAAGACCCAATCACGTAATTTGTAATTGACTTTTCTTTCACCAATGTGATGTTCTTCTAAGTAATCAATTACCTTGGCAATGGCTTCTTTGACAGGTAAACCATTTAAAAATCCAGAGTTTATCAAAATACCATTGGTAACATCCGTAAAGGCACTTTCTTGTACATCACAGGTGATGGCATCAGATTTGGCACGAATAACTTGTACAATTGGTAAATTGAATTTCTTAGCAAATTCATGGTCACGTGTATCATGAGCGGGAACGGCCATAATAGCACCTGTACCATAGGTAATCAAAACATAATCTGAAATCCAAATTGGAATTTCTTGACCGGTTAGTGGGTTGATGGCTTTGATACCTTTGATTTCACAACCGGTTTTTTCTTTGTTTAATTCAGAACGTTCAAAATCAGATTTTAAGGCAGCTTGTTTACGATAAGCTTCGATTTCATCCATATTGGTAATGCGATCAGCTAATTTTTCAATCATGTGATGTTCTGGAGCTACAACCATATAAGTAGCACCAAATAGAGTATCTGGTCTTGTGGTATAAACAAGTAGATGTTCATCGGTACCAGCTATTTTGAATTGTACTTCTGCTCCTTCACTACGACCAATCCAGTTAATTTGTTGAGCTTTGATTTTATCTAGAAAATCAATATCTTTCAAATCGTCAATTAAACGTTGCGCGTATTTGGTAATACGAAGCATCCATTGGCTTTTTTCTTTTTGTACAACAGGGCTACCACATCTTTCGCAAACACCATTGACAACTTCTTCGTTAGCAAGTCCTACTTTACAGCCGGTACAGAAGTTGATTGGCATAGTGGTTTTATAAGCTAGTCCATGTTTATAAAGTTGTAAGAAAATCCACTGTGTCCATTTATAATATTCTGGATCGGTTGTGTTGACTTCTCTTGACCAATCAAATGAAAAACCTAATGCTTTTAGTTGCTCTCTAAAATGAGCGATGTTTTTTTCTGTTGTAATTTTAGGATGTACATGATTTTTAATAGCATAGTTTTCAGCTGGTAGACCAAAAGCATCAAAACCAATTGGAAATAGAACATTGTAACCTTGCATTCTACGCTTTCTAGCGATGATGTCAAGTGCGGTGTAGCTTCGTGGGTGTCCAACATGAAGTCCTTGACCAGAAGGATATGGGAATTCAATTAAACCATACCATTTTTTTTGCTTTGTATTTGTTTTGGCATTAAATGTACCTTCTTGGTACCATTTATCTTGCCATTTTTTTTCGACTTTATGAAAATCATAAGACATATTATCAAATCCTTTCCAAAGTATTTTTAGAGTAGTAGGCTAGCCATTTGGGTAAAGGGCTAGTTTAAATTTAGTTACTATTATATTATACAATTCTGAAAAAGAAAAGAAAGAATGAAAAAAAAAACCGTAATTTTTATCCAATGGATAAGAATTACGGTTTTTCATTATTTTTCTAATAAATAACCAGAGAAGTTAAGTGAAATTGGTTGATTGTCTGCTTTATTATAAGATAAGTAAATAGATTTTAAAACCAATTTGTAAGAATCGTTTAATTGAATTTCGTGATGACTCTGAAAATCGAATTTTCCAGGGTGATTTGAAAGATCAATAATCTCATTCAAATAATCTTGCATATTAACAGTAGTTGTTTTTCCATCATCACAAGCAATTTTAAGCTGTTGCAAATTCATAAAAGAAATATCGTTGTAATAGTTTAAAGGATGCATGTAATGATAAGAAGAGACATCCACCGGAAAAGCACTTAATTGCTCTGTAATAGTACCAACTTTTGATGTAAAAGAAGTAGTATTCTTTTGGTAAGATTCAATTTGTTGTTTGTTGGTATCACTGATATTTCCTGGAATATAACGTCCTTTTGAATCGAGAGATTTTAAATACATATAAGAACTATAGGCTTTGGCTTTTTGATTTTCCGTTAAATCAACAAATTGCTGATTGTCTGGAAGAGCCTTTTTTAGCTGTGCTGTTTGATCCCAGATTGGTACTGTAAAATAGTTAAGAGGTGTAATAGTTAGAATTAGCACAAAAGCAGTTCCTGCCAAAAACAAACTAGCCATTTTGGTTTTCTTTTGATAAAAATTGAAAAATAAAGCAATTGCTTGCAATAGGATAAAAGTCAAGCTAATGTAACGAACAGATGACAAGCCATAATCCTGGATACGTACAGTTACAGTATAGATTTCAACCGCTAGTAAAGGAATTAAAGCATATTCCACGACTTTTGCTAAAATACCGAGTACACGTGGCTTTTTTTCGATGTCGTATACCATATTAGCCAGTGGGTAAGCCACAATAAAGATACCAACAACAATACGGTAAATTGCATTTTTCGGAACAGAATGTGTTACGAAAATTTTAATTAAATAAATGTAAACAATAGCAAGAGCTATTGAAACCAAAGGTAATCCAACATATAGGACAAGACTTTGGATAAAGGAACTGATTTTTTCACGAACATGAGAAACACTATACAAAAGACCAGGTGCTAAATACAATCCTGCTAGTAAAAGTTGCATTTTCATGAAAAAGGTACCATATTGATTATCCATTAGTAAATTGGCAAAAATCATGTAAAGGATACTAAAACCTATGGCAAGGATGAGATATGAAATGCCAATGTTGAGTAAATTAGCAAAAGTATTGGTTAGATAACCTCCAAATCCTTTTTGACTGTTTTTTAAGCAGGCATAGAGAGTAAGCAAAACGGCAGAAAATCCATAAGCCATACAAAATCGTTCGATACCTTCTAAATCAATCTGGATACAGTATGCAAGAGTTGCTGATACAAGGGTTGTTATCACCATTGCCAGGTACTGAAAGCGTTTCTTTTCGGGGAAAAAACTTTCAGAAAAGATAATACCAAGTGTCCAAAGACCAAGAAAATTCAAGATTGGCACGCTGTTGGATAAGAATGTATTGGTAAAAAAAGTACTATAAATGGTAAAGAACAAAATAGCCAGTAGACTGAAAGGATAGCTTTTTAGAAATGTCTTAAATTGATCGGATACTTTGGAAAAGTATTTTTGAATAGGGTTCATAAATAGACCTCCTTTAGAAATAAGTTAATATCTTATGTATTTTTTGCTATTATATGGATAAATCAAGAAAATGTCAATTCATTTTGCAGCAGAACCATGATTTTAGCAGGCGAATATGGTATAATAAATGCATGATTTATAATCAATATGTCTTGGAAAGGATGAAAGAGATGGAAACCTGTAATTTATGCCCACATCATTGTGGCGTTAATCGCTCAAAAGGAGAGAAGGGCGTTTGTCAGTGTGGGAATCAAATCGAAATGGCTTTGGCTGATTTGCATTTTTATGAAGAACCCTGTATTAGCGGGAAAGAGGGCTCTGGTGCTATTTTTTTTAGCCATTGCAATTTAAGATGTGTTTTCTGCCAAAACTATGAGATTAGTGCAGAAGGCTACGGAAAAAAAGTGACAATTGAAGAATTAGCAGATTGCATGCTGAATTTGCAAGAAAGAGGTGCCAATAATATCAATTTGGTAACACCAACACCATATGTTCATTTGATTCGAAAGGCAATTGATAAAGCAAAAAAGGAAGGATTACATATCCCGATTATTTATAATTCCAGTGGGTATGAAACTGTTGAGACAATTGAACAATTGAAAGGTTACATTGATATTTATTTGCCTGATTTTAAATATGCAGATAATGTTTTGGCAAAAAAATATTCGCGTGCTACTCATTACGTGGAATATGCAACCAAAGCAATTTTAGCTATGTATCAGCAAGTTGGTATGCCAGTATTAAATCAGAAAAAAAGGATGCAAAAAGGCTTGATGATTCGTCATTTGGTATTACCTAATCACACAGATAATTCCATACAGGTTTTACAATGGATTGCTCATCATCTTGGTAAAAATGTCTTTATTAGTTTGATGGGACAGTATTTCCCAACTTACCAGGCGAAACAATATCCTGAATTAGCCAGAAAAATTACGCCAGAAGAATACGAAAAAGTAAAACAAGAAATGAAAAGACTAGGTTTCTGCCATGGCTATGTGCAAGAATTAGAAGAAAATGAAGCCAATTATGTTCCAAAATTCAAAGAAAAAGTTGGTAAAATTAGCTAGCATAAATTTTGAAAAAAGTCTAATAATAAAAGTATCTGATAAATCAAATATAAACCATATAAAGTAAGATAAAACAGGAAAATCGATTTTAAAGATAAAAGATGCACAAATTAGTGACTTGAGGAGTAAAATAGAATATGGTAATATAATTTTAACAAATAAATCAATATTCCCTGCGTGGTGCGTGACACTTGATGGAAATTTTAGAACCAACAAGATTAAAACGGGAGTCTGACTTTATGTATGGCGTGTAGGCTTGAATTTATTTAAGAAACCCAGGAGTATGTAAGAGGACACCCACCTGTGAAAACAGGTCCATAAAATTTCTTTACTTGACGGCTATGGCGGGGGTATTTTTTATTATGGTAGAAAAACTGAATTGTATTTTATATTTTATCAGATGATAAACACCCAAGCGGTGTTTATTTTTTCTATATTCTTAATTTGCTTTGTGTCTGGAAAATGTGATAGGATACGATTAGGAGATGGTAATATGAAGGTTTTAATAACAGGTGCTTCTTCTGGAATTGGAAGAGATATGGCAAGAGCTTTTGCCAAAAGAGGCTATGATTTGGTATTGGTGGCCAGAAGCAAGGAAAGATTGCTACATGTGCAAGAAGAATTGAATCAACAGGTAAAGGTAGAAATAGCGGTCTGCGATGTATCTAAAACAGAAAATTGTATCCAATTACATCAACAGTATCCTGCTATTGATATTTTGGTAAATAATGCAGGATTTGGAGATTGTGGCGAGTTTACCCAAACCGATTTACAAAAGGAATTGGATATGATTGATACGAATATAAGGGCTTATCATATTTTGACAAAATTGTATTTGCAAGATATGGTGGCAAAAAATCATGGAAAAATTTTAAATGTGGCATCTATTGCAGGCTTTATGCCAGGCCCTTTGATGGCAACGTATTATGCGACAAAGTCTTATGTTGTACGCTTATCTGAGGCTATTCGCCAAGAACTTTATCAAGCTAGATCTAAGGTGCAAATTAGCATTCTATGCCCAGGACCAGTGGATACACATTTTAATGTAACAGCAAATGTTTTGTTTAAAATTCGCGAAGCAAACAGTCAAGAAATTGCTGAGTATGCCGTAAAAAAATTATTAAAAGGGAAATTTTATATTGTTCCAAAAATTGAAATTAAAATAGCTAAGTTTGGTGCTAAGATATTGCCAGATACCTGTCTTAGCCAAATCAATTATAATGTGCAGAAGAGAAAAATTTATCGTCCTGAATAAAGAGATTAAGCATAATTTCTACCTTTTTTATGTATAAAAATAAGGAAAATACATATAACAAACATAAGAATCAAAAAAGGGAGGAAATTATGCCAAAAAGAATGTATAAGAGTGAACAAACTGACGATTTAAAAGAAGATGCGACACAGTTTGGAGAATTTATTTGTTCTTATTATAAATGGATTCCGCTAACAGAGCAAAAAAAGAAAGCAGAGGAATTGTCGAAAATGACAAAGACAAACCAATAGGAAAAGAAACCAATTTTGTACGAGATTGGTTTCTTTTTGTTGAAACGATTGACAAGGTTAGGGGAAAGAGATAAAATAAAAGGGAATTTATAATAGAGGAGGAAAGTTCATGTATTCTAAAGAAGACATTCGAAATAATCGAGGTATAACCAAAATACAAATTATTATTATTGTCGTAGTTGTATTACTACTAATTGGTGCAGGTGTAGCTTTTTTCATTTTAAGTAAGAGCAAAACACCACAACCAATAAATGAACAAGACACAACACAAGCTTTACAAGACAACGATACAACCATTACGACAGAGGAAAAGAATTATATTAAATATCATTATTTGGACAAAGTTTCCATTTTAGTATCTAATATGTATTCAACACAAAGTGAGAACACAGTTGAAACTGCACTAAGATTTCTAAAGGATCCAAATACAGAAACAAAAACAACTACACAAACTGGAAATGCTAACACTGTTCCAGACACAAACATCATTCCAAGTGCAGATGCTAATGCAATTGGTAACACTTCAAATGTTACTAACACAGCCAATACTGCTGGCAATAATGTAGCAAATTTATCTAACACAGCTGGTACAAACACAACTATCACGAATAATAATATTGGCCCTATGGCTAATAATACAGTTGCTTCTAATGCAACAGCAGCCAACACAACCGATGCCAATACTACAGCTACGGCAGGTGGCAATAATACAAGTAGCAATTTGAATGGTGGTTTAACAACATTAGATATTAATAATCAGAATAGTGCAAATGAACAAATTGACAATGTACAAAAGGCAATTTCTGAGTTCACAACAGAGAGTGTAGATAATGTGGGAACCATTATGTCACAATTAAATGCAAATTCTATTTTACAAGCTTATGTAACCGATATTGTAAGCATCAAAAAAGAAAATGGTGTTTATGATGTTACGTATAAAGTATGTTGGCCAATTGCAGATAATTTAAAATATTACAAAACAATGGATAAGTTAAACACAGCGGCAGTAGATCGTTTGGAATCTACAACAGTAAATGTTAAATTTACCAAAAATACAGATTACCAATATAGCAAGTATAAAGTTCAATCTATTACAGCTGGCGAGAAAACAACACCAGTATGCTATTATTTATCTTATTCTAATAACAAATGGGGCGTAATTGATGAAAAAGGTAATGTAATTATTGAAAACAATTACGATTGGATTGATATT
>CAMCHB010000048.1 GCA_945874585.1 uncultured Clostridium sp.
ATAAGAGACAGGAATATAACTCAACAATTAAGTGTTCTTGTACAGGGATATCGATATCTTCTCTAGATGCTAAGCGAATCACTTTACCACTTAATTTTTCATTATCTTTTTCTAACCAAGCTGGTATTGGTCTTGCACTGTTATTCTCTACATTTTCTTTAATTGTTTTATTATCTTTTCTGATTTCTCTAACAGCTATAACATCTCCTGGTTTAACCAAATAAGATGGTATATCTACTTTTTTACCATTTACTTCAAAATGTCCATGATTTACTAATTGTCTAGCTTGAGCTCTTGACATACCAAATCCTAAACGATAGACAACATTGTCTAAACGACTTTCTAGAATTTGTAATAATCTTTCACCTGTAACACCCTTTGTTACAGAAGCCATTTCAAAATATTTTCTAAATTGTTTTTCTTGAACACCATAGAATGATTTTGTTTTTTGTTTTTCTCTTAACTGAGTTCCGTATTCAGACAATTTTTTTCTTCTTTGTCCATGTTGACCTGGAGCATAATTTCTTCTTGCAATACTACATTTATCTGTATAACATCTTGATCCTTTTAAGAACAATTTTTGTCCTTCTCTACGGCATATACGACATTGTTCATCTTTATATCTTGCCATTTTCTTTCATTACACCTCTTTCTAAAATACTATACTCTTCTTCTTTTTGGTGGTCTACAACCATTGTGTGGAATTGGAGTTACATCCTTAATCATGCTGATTTCTAATCCTGCTGTTTGCAAAGATCGAATTGCAGCTTCACGTCCAGATCCAGGACCTTTTACATAAACTTCAACAGTTTTTAGTCCATGTTCCATAGCAGCTTTGGCAGCTGTTTCAGCTGCTTGTCCAGCAGCAAATGGTGTGCTCTTTCTTGAACCTTTGAATCCTAATCCACCTGCACTAGCCCATGATATTACATTTCCATTCACATCAGCAATTGTAACGATTGTATTGTTAAAACTAGAATGAATATGAGCTGAACCTTTTTCTATATTTTTTCTATCTTTTCTTCTAGTTACTGTCTTTTTTGTACCTTTAACAGCCATTATTCCTTTTCCCTCCTTATACGCAAGAATAAAATATGCTTAAAAAAACATATTTATCTCTGATTATCGGTATTATTTATTTTGTTTTGCTTTTGCTTACTAATTTTCTAGGTCCTTTTCTTGTTCTAGCATTAGTTTTTGTTCTTTGTCCTCTTACTGGTAATCCTTTTCTATGTCTTAATCCTCTGTAGCATCCAATTTCAGTAAGTCTTTTGATATTTAAAGCAACTTCTCTTCTAAGATCTCCTTCTACTTTGTAATCTGCCATTGCTTTTCTAATATCATTTACTTGTTCGTCTGTTAAATCCTTTACTCTTATATCTGGATTTACTCCTGCTTCTGCCAAGATTTTTTGAGAGCTTGATAAACCAATACCATATATATAAGTTAAACCAATTTCAACTCTCTTTTCTCTAGGTAAATCTACTCCTGCTATACGAGCCATTCTTTTTAGCACCTCCAAAATTTATTCATTGTTACCTTTTTATTTTAAATGAAATGTAAATTTTATTTAAAAATTTAGTATTTTAAAACGCCAGGTATTTATATAAACATAAATCAGAATTGTAACAAATGTTACACAGCCGCTCCTCATTTATGTTAATATCTTATCCTTGTCTTTGTTTGTGTTTTGGGTTTTCACAAATTACCCTAATCACACCTTTTCTTTTGATTACTTTGCATTTTTCACACATTTTTTTTACAGATGGTCTTACCTTCATTTTCTACACCTCCTATATTTGAACAGTGGAATTCCCTGCTAAGTTTATTTATCCCTCCATACAATACGACCTCTTGAAAGATCATATGGTGAAAGTTCTAATTTTACTTTATCACCTGGTAAAATTTTAATATAGTTCATTCTTAATTTACCAGATATATGAGCAAGTACTTCGTGTCCATTTTCCAATCTTACTTTAAAATTAGTATTTGGTAATGCTTCCACAACTGTACCCTCTATTTCAATTACATCTTCCTTAGCCAAATTTTTCCCCTCCTCAAAAAGAGTATTTTCTATTTCTACTATATTCTCTTAATATAGCTAGTATAGTATATAATAATTTTATCCAATTGTCAATATTTCTGGCTCTTTTTCTGTCACTAAAATTGTATTTTCATAATGAGCAGATAAACTACCATCTTCTGATATAACTGTCCAGCCATCGTCAAGTTCCAACATATTTGGACTACCTGCAATAACCATTGGTTCAATAGCCAATGTCATACCTGGTTGTAGTCGAACACCACGACCTGCCTTACCATAGTTTGGAATACCTGGATCTTCGTGCATTTGTCTACCAATGCCATGTCCTTGGAATTCTCTTAAAACAGAAAATCCTTTTTGATGTACAAATTCTCCTATGGCATGAGAAACATCACCAATTCGATTACCGGGAACTGCATATTTTATACCTTCATAAAATGCCTGCTCCGTTACTTTTACCAATTCTTCTGCTTTTTTATTTGCTTTTCCAACAATATAGGTTCTAGCCGCATCTCCATGAAATCCATTTTTTAGCACGACAAGATCTATACTAACAATATCACCATCTCTTAGAATCTCCTTTTTAGATGGAATTCCATGAATAATGACATCGTTCACTGAGATACACAAAGTAGCTGGAAAATTGGGTACTCCTTTTATGCCACTTGGGTAATTCTTTTGCGCTGGTATGCCACCATGAGCTAAAATAAATTTTTCAGCAATATCGTTAATTTCTTGTGTACTAATACCAGGTCGAATTGCTTTTCGAATTTCCTCATGTGTTAAATAGGTTAGATGACAAGCCTCTTTCATGATTTCTATTTCTCTTTTAGATTTAATATCTACCATTTTTTGTTCCCTCTTTCTTCCTATTCCATATCTTCTAAATGAATCATTGTTTGATGAACCAAATCATCAATTGTTGTTTCTTCTCCAGAATGTATATTCCATAAAACACCCTGCTTGTTATAATATTTCAATAGTTTCCTTGTTGTCTTGTTGTAAATTTCCAATCGATCTTTAATGGTCTCCTCATTATCGTCTGCTCTTTGAATTAGTTTTTCACCACATTTGTCACAGATGCCATTTACCTTAGGAATTTTCCCGTATTTTAAGTTATAAATTTCCCCACATCTAGAATTTGGACAAATTCTGCGATTTACAATTCGATCAATGATTAAGCTTTCTTTTACATCTAAGTTCATAGCTAAATCTACCTTATAATCCAATTGTTTAAACAATTGATCCAAATGTTCTGCTTGTGGTATAGTTCTTGGATATCCATCCAAAATAATTCCTTTGTTTAGATCATATTTTACAATTTTACTTTCAAATAATTCCATTGCCATTTCATCTGGAATTAAATCTCCCCCATCGATACATTTTTTTATCTTTTTTCCTAGTTCTGTTTCGTCTTTTGTTAGAGCACGAAACACATCACCACTAGACAAATGGGTGATACCTAATTGTACAGCTAATCTTTTTCCAACTGTTCCTTTTCCAGCTCCTGGCGCTCCCAACATGATAATTATCAAAATAGAACAACTCCTTTTTCAATATTTTTTGCATTTTATTTGCTTTTTCATTTTTTATCCAAACAAGCAAAAAGATATATTGCCAGGGAATCCGAAAATTTTCTCATCCTTGACAATAATTTTAATAAATAATAGCGACTAAAAAAGCCGCTCTTATTCATCTATTAGTCCAAGAATCCTTTGTAATGTCTCATCACTAATTGTGATTCCAATTGTTGTACTATTTCTAGTGCAACACCAACAATAATAAGGATAGATGTACCACCAAATGCAATGTTTAGATCTGTAAATCGAACAAGCATTGGGATAATAGCAACGATAGCAAGGAACACTGCTCCAAACCATGTTAATTTTGTCATAATAGATTTTAAATATTCTGTTGTTGGTTTACCTGCACGAATACCAGGTATAAAACCACCATTTTTCTTAATATTGCTTGAAACCTCTGCAGGGTTGAATGTAGCAAATGTATAGAAAAATGTAAATCCAACAATTAGCAATAAGTACACTGCTGCATTGGCAATTGAATAACCAATTGGAACACCATTTGAAGTTGATGTTGCAATTGAGAATTTATAAACACCAGCCCAAAAACCAGTTTGTGTTGCAATATCTGGTATAAATATTTGCAAGAACATAGCTGGAAATGTCATAAAGGCAGAAGCAAAGATAATAGGCATTACACCAGCCATTGCTAATTTCAATGGAATATGGGTGCTTTGTCCACCATACATTTTTCTTCCTACGACTTTTTTAGAATATTGTACTGGTATTCTTCTTTCAGATTGTTGTACAAAAACAACCGCAGCGATTAGTACAATAGCACCAATTACAAGTCCTAATGCTGTAATAAGGCCTGTTGTGCTAAATCCTGTTGCTGTAAATATAATACCATATAAAGTTGTAGCAAAAGAAGGTAATCCAGCAATGATACCTACGAAGATTAACATAGATATACCATTACCAACTCCTTTTGTGGTAATTTGTTCACCTAACCACATTAGTAATGCAGTTCCAGCAACCAATGAACATACAACTAAGAATCCAGTAAAAAATCCTGGATGAATGAAAATTCCACTGTCTTTATAAGCAATGTATATACCTGCTGCTTCAACAGTAGCTAAGACGATGGTAAGAATCTTGGTATATCGATTTACCTTTGCTTTACCATCTTCTCCACCTTCCTTCATCATTTTTTCCAAGGAAGGAATAATAAAACCTAATAATTGAATAACAATTGACGCTGTAATGTAAGGGCTAATTGACATAGCAAATACTGAAAATCTTGAAAATGCACCACCAGAGATAATATCAATTAAACCTGTAATACCATTTGCTGATGCAGCCATCTGATCACTTAAAGTAATTGTGTTGACACCCGGTACCGTTATAAAACATCCTAAACGAAAAAATACAATTAGTAGTAATACAAAAAATAATTTTTTACGAACATCAGGATTTTTTATAGCACTTGTTAATGTCTTTAACATTAGATCACCTCAGTCTTTCCGCCAAGAGATTCGATCTTTTCTTTTGCGGCTTTTGTAAATCTATTTGCTTTTACATTTAATTTTTTCTCTAATTTTCCTGTAGCTAATACTACGATTCCATCATTTTTCTTAGAGATAATACCTTCTTTTAATAAAGTATCAGCAGTTACATCAGTTGCTTCTGATTTATTTAACATTGTTAATGTAACTTCTGTATAAGTTTTAGCATGAATGTTTGTGAATCCTCTTTTAGGTAGTCTTCTATATAATGGAGTTTGTCCTCCTTCGAAACCACGTCTTACACCTCCGCCAGATCTAGCTTTTTGTCCTTTATGTCCTTTTCCAGAAGTTTTTCCTAAACCAGAACCAATTCCACGACCAACTCTTCTTCTTGTTTCTTTTTTTACTGCTGGCTTTAATTCTCCTAACTTCATTTATTGCACCTCCTATTTAATAATCGTACCTTTTAGTTTTTAAACGATTTCCTCTACTTTTTTTCCTCTTTTCTTTGCTACTTCTTCCACAGTCATCATGTTTTGAAGAGCATTTAATGTAGCATATACTACATTTCTTGGATTATTGGTACCGATAACTTTTGTTCTAATATCTCTATAACCAGCTAATTCTAGAACAGGTCTAACACTACCACCAGCAATTAGTCCTGTACCTTTTGCAGCAGGTTTTAATAAAACACTAGCACTACCAAATTTTCCGATATATTCATGAGGAATAGTTGTATTAACTATAGGAACCGTAACTAAGTTCTTTTTTGCTTCTTCAATTGCTTTTCTGATAGCATCTGGAACTTCTGATGCTTTACCATTACCAATTCCTACGCGACCTTTTTCGTCACCTACTACTACTAGAGCACTAAATCTAAATGTTCTACCACCTTTAACAACTTTAGCAACTCTGTTAATAGCAACCACTTTTTCTTTTAATTCCACTGTATTTTCTTCCATACTTTTATGATTACCCTCCTTCTTTAAAATTCTAATCCACCATTTCTTGCAGCTTCTGCTAATTCTTTAACAACACCATGATAGATATATCCGCCTCTGTCGAATACAACTTTTTTGATGTTTTTAGCTGTAGCACGCTTTGCAATCAATTCTCCTAATTCCTTAGCTGCTTCTTTATTACTGTGTTTTGTTTTAACTTCTTTATCTAGAGTTGAAGCACTTACCAAGGTTTTAGCAGCAACATCATCTACAACTTGAACATATAAGTTGCTATTGCTTCTATAAACACATAATCTTGGGCAATCAGCTGTTCCTGAAATTTTTGTACGAACTCTTGCATGTCTTCTTTCTCTTTCAACTTTTCTATTCGTCTTGCTTATCATCGATTTCCCTCCTAACTCTTGATCAATTTATTTTATTTCTTTCCTGCTTTTCCTTCTTTACGTCTAATTACCTCTTCAGCATATTTAATACCTTTACCTCTATATACCTCTGGAGGTCTCTTTGTTCTAACAACAGCTGCTGTTTGACCAACTAATTCCTTATCAATACCTTTTACAATAATTTGATTTGGATTAGGAACCTCAAATGTAATTCCTTCTGGTGCTTCAACAACAACTGGATGAGAATAACCTAAACTTAATACAAGGTTATTTCCTTCTTTCTTTGCTCTATAACCTACTCCATTGATTTCAAGTTGTCTTGTAAATTCATGTAAAGTTCCTTCAATCATGTTATGGATCAAAGTTCTACTTAGTCCATGTAATGCACGATTACTTGGTTCATCATCGCATCTTGTTAAAATAACTTCGTTATTTTCTACTTTTAAAGATATATTGTGATGAATGTCTCTTTCTAGTGTTCCTTTTGGTCCTTTTACTGTTACATGATTGTTTTCAACTTTTACTTCTACACCTTCTGGAATAGCAACTGGCTTATTACCTATTCTTGACATTTTATTTTCTCCTTTCTTCTATTCCTTAAAATTACCATACATATGCTAATACTTCTCCACCAATACCTTCTTTTCTGGCTTGGCTATCTGTCATAACACCTTTTGATGTAGACACAATGGCAACACCTAAGCCATTTAATACTTTTGGTAATTCGTCTTTAGAAGCATATATTCTTAATCCTGGTTTACTAATTCTCTTTAAACCAGCAATAACTCGGTTACCTTTTTCATCATATTTTAAATTGATACGAATAACACCTTGTGTATTATCTTCAATTTCTTCAAAAGACTTTATGTATCCTTCTTTATATAATATATCTGCAATTGCTCTTTTCATATTTGAAGCTGGGATATCAACTGTTTTGAATTTTGAACTGTTTGCATTTCTAATTCTTGTTAACATATCTGCTATTGGATCTGTAATGTTCACTATTTTGTCCCTCCTTTTATATTCAATCTTTATTTTACCAACTTGCTTTTTTAACTCCTGGTATTTCACCTTTATGAGCTAATTCTCTAAAGCAAATACGGCAAATTCCATATTTTCTAATATAAGCATGTGGTCTTCCACAGATTTTACATCTATTATAATGTCTTGTTTTGAATTTTGGTTCTCTTTGTTGCTTAATAATCATTGCTTTTTTAGCCATCTTATTAAATTCCTCCTTTTTTTCAGGTTTGTTTTTTATTTACTATTTTTTAAATGGCATTCCTAGAAGAGTAAGTAACTCTTTTGCTTCCTCATGTGTATTAGCTGTTGTAACAAAGATAATATCCATTCCTCTAATTTTATCGATTTTATCGTATTCAATTTCAGGGAATATCAATTGTTCTTTAACACCCATAGAATAGTTTCCTCTACCATCGAAAGAATTTGTAGATAAACCTCTAAAATCTCTTACTCTTGGAAGTGCAACATTAAATAATTTGTAAGCAAAATCATACATTTTTCCACTTCTTAATGTAACTTTGCATCCTACATGAGCTCCTTCTCTTATTTTAAAAGCAGCAATTGATTTTTTTGCTTTTGTCACAACTGGTTTTTGACCTGTAATAATACTTAGATAAGATATTGCATTGTCTAGTGTT
>CAMCHB010000049.1 GCA_945874585.1 uncultured Clostridium sp.
CACACTGCATATCGTCGGCAGCGTCAGATGTGTATAAGAGACAGGAATTAAAGCAACACACAAGAAAATTACATAATTAGGCTGATTGTTTTTCAAAATCAATGGAAATACAATCGCATACACACAAATTTGTAGCAATGGATTTAAAAATGACCATAAAACACCTAAAAATGAATTTTTGTATTTTCCTCTTACCTCTTTTTGTACATTTGTTTTTAATAATTCTCTATATTGATATAAATTCTTAAAAATATTCATGATATACTCCTTTTACGTTGTTACTCTTATATATTCATCTACTACTTGATCTGTATTGCCATCCATTTTGATTTCTCCTTTATATAGCCATACAGCTCTACTACAAAGCTTTTTAACAACATCCAAACTATGGGTAACAAACACCATTGTTTTTCCCTGTTCTTTTAACTCTCTCATTTTTTGATAACATTTTTCTTGAAAATGTTGATCACCAACCGAAAGGATTTCATCAATTAGCAAAATCTCTGCATCCACATTGATGGCAACAGAAAATGCTAAACGCATATACATACCAGATGAATAAGTACGAACTGGATTATCGATAAATTCACCAAGTTCAGAAAATTCAATGATATCCTTCAAACGAGCATCAATTTCTTTTTTGGTTAATCCAAAAATAGAGGCATTAAAATAGATATTTTCGCGCCCTGAAAAATCTGGGTGAAAACCTGCTCCTAACTCTAACAAAGAAGTAAGTTTTCCGCGGGTTTCAATTTTACCGCTATCTGGGTATATGATTTGGGTCATCAATTTTAATAACGTAGATTTTCCACTTCCGTTGACGCCAATCAATCCTACCGTTTCTCCCTCTTTGATACGTAAATTGATATTTTTTAGTACTTCGATTTTTTCTTTTCGATTTCGTTTAAAAAAAAGTATTTTTTCTTTTATGGTATTGGCTTTGTCTTGATATACACTAAAAGATTTTGATACATTTTCTACTATAATTTTGTCTTCCATGGTTTCTTTTTCATTCCTTTCAAATTCCACGTAGATTATATCATAACAGTTTACTTTGTCAATTTAATTTCTGAATATCTTTTCTGATATCTTGCACTGGATAGATAAGCTGGTATGTATAAACCAGTGACCCATAGCTTATTTCCTGCACCTTTTACATTTTTTATCACATTTTTTTGATGAGATAAATATGCAAAAAGCAAATAATGCTTGATTAGATACAATTTTTTTGAGAAAAGGATTCCCTTCTCATTTGGATGGTTCAATGCTTCTTTAAAATATTCGTAATAGCCTTTTGGATTTTTCAAAAAAATATTGGTAATGTTGGAGGTATAACCATCCTGTAAATAATCTCCTTGTATAAGTGGAATATTCCAACAGAATACTCGGTATTTTTCATCCATTTTATGATACATTCTAGCTTCGGTAATAAATTTTTCCCTTTCTTCCACTTCATGGTGATACTGTCTACGAATTTTGGTTTTGAATACAATCATTTTTTCCCCTTGTATATCTTCTTTGAAGTATAAATCATACATCGTAGAACGGTAACCATTTTGCGGGAATAAGTTTCCACTTATCTTTCCTTGTTCATCGCGTTTTAAAAAAATACCACCATAAATTGTTTCATCTTTTTCCAGCTCTGGCACAATCTTTTTGATTTGTTCAAATGCATCTGGTACAAAAAAATCATCCGAATCACAATCCATTACATAATTTCCAGTTGCATATTCCATCAAATGATTGATCGCTTTTGCCTTTCCTTGGTTTTCTTGCCAATAATAACGCACTCTTACTTTTCCTTCTTTTACCCATTCTTCTACAATTTCTCTTGTTTGATCCTGTGAACCATCATCCATAATCAACCATTCATAATCAAAATTAGGACTATTTTGTTGATTTTTCAAAAGGCTTTCATATAGTTTTGGTAATAGATTGGCACGATTATAACTTGGTGTTAAAATTGATAATTTCATATAAGCTCCTCTTTTCTTTTTGCATTTTTTTCATCCAAAAATGTCATGATTGCTTGAATTCTTTCTTGATTATTATAATGATACTCAACCTTCTTTTTTTCTAACTCATCTGGTACTTGTAAAATATGATGGAGTGTTTGATAAATAGCTTCCTCAGTATTCGGCACAATTGTTACATTAGGATAATCTTTTACAGCTTCTCTGGCTGCTGTATCTGTAATCAAAATCGGTTTGTTTAATATTTTAGCTTCCTCCAATACCATTCCATATCCTTCGTATGCTGAACACAAAGCAAACAAATCAGCTTGCTTCATATACGGATATGGGTTTGTTTTCTTCCCCATTAAAGTAAATGTATCACTAACACTTAAGCCTTGTATCAAATCATACAA
This sequence comes from uncultured Clostridium sp., assembly GCA_945874585.1. GTDB lineage: Bacteria > Bacillota > Clostridia > TANB77 > CAG-508 > CAMCHB01. The sequence continues at coordinate 2,369 of CAMCHB010000049.1, forward strand.
ATTTTCTTTTTCCGGTCCATCTCCAATCACATAAATTTTGTGATAAAAACCATTTCGAATCAATCGTGCGTGAACACGAATCAAACGGTCAATTGCCTTTTGTTCTACCAATCGTGTTACTGTCAAAATTTGAAAACAAGAATCTTTGATAGGAGGTACCACCTTTTTTTCTGCCTTTTCTAAAATAGATTTGGCTTCTATGTAATTATACAATACCACTTTTTCAATATGAGGATCCCCCCAGATTTCTGGATATAATTTAGCAAATGATTCTTGATTGTCTTTGCTTACAAATGCTATTTTTTGAAAATTTTGATACATTTTTTGATCAATTTTTAATTTTATTTTGCTTTTCCATCCTTCTCCATAAACTCTTGCCATATCATTGTGAAGCCATGCAATCTTTTCTGTTTTAGAATCTGGTGTCGCAAAAATACGCATAACTGGTCCTTCTAGAAAAGAGATAACTTGATCATATTTTCCTTGCAAATATTGACGGTATATTTTTTTTCTTCCCATCAAGCATTTCCAGCTCATTTTAAATTTTTCCCATTTGGTTAATTCCTGATAAGATCTCTCGCAGACGTGAATGATAGGAATGGAATCATCCACACTTTTTTCGAATTCTCCGCCAGCATATAATACAAATAAGGTAATATCGTATTGATTTTTGAGTGCATTTACCATATCAACCAATACGCGTTCTGCTCCACCTAGTGTTAAACTTGTAATGCCAAATACTATTTTTTTCATTTTCCATCACCTGCTTCTAATTTTGGTTTTTCTTCTATCTGACGTACCTTCTGGAATAGCAATACATTCATAGCAACAATCAGTAAAGAAGCTGAAGCATAGAAGAAAGTATAACCAGACATAAACGATAAAATAAAACCTAAACATAAACCAAATACTAGCAAAATATAATCTGCATCTATTTGGCGAATGTGACGTATACCGAAATAAGCAAAATAAGCAAACAATGCCAAAAATGGTCCAAAATACAGGATAAATCCTAGCAATCCAAAATTAAATAGAAAAGCTGGTATTTCCATCTCCATCACCAATTCTCGGAATTGAGCTTTATAACCATTGCCAAATAAGAATAGTACCCATGATTTTTGATTTTTTACTAGATTTTGATTGTAAATATATTGTTGCATACGCATATCATTGTTGGCCAGTTGGTGTTCTTGTGCATATTGATACAAATCCAATATGGACTGTTGAGCAGCTTTTGACATATAACTTTCTGGCAATGCTTCTTGTTCAATTTGTTCCTTTAATTTTAGTAAATCACCAGATATATGAGCTGTTTCTCCTGTTTCTTCGTCTTGAATATTGGCTTCAATCTGGTGTAAATGAGCTCTTCTTTCCAGTGTTTTAGAGCCAAATATGCCAACGCATACAACAGATACTAATAACACCACTATACCGGCTCCCATTAGTTTTTTATTGATTTTATTTTTTTTCAAAATAGAAACCACTAATTCTGCCATTAAATAAACGACTAAAATCAATCCAAATCCTAATAATCCAGTTCGAGTTCCCACCAATGTTGTTAAAAAGACACCTGTTAATAAGATAATGGGAATCCATATGGCATTTATTTTTCTCTCTTTGACAATAGGAATCACCATACATAGGCAAAGGCATAAAATAGCACATAAACTGTTCCCTGATTCAAACCATCCTTTGTAGCCCATTCCTTCAATGTATGTGCTAGAAGAAGTTTTTGTCAAGATGGCTAAGAATATAGAAATGATGTAAATTGATAAAGCGATGCAAACGGAAAAACGAATTTTTCGACTATCTTTTGGGCGAAAAACATACCAATAAATAAACAAATTCAAAATCATAAAGGTATAATTAACAATATACTGTAGTTCATTCGTAAGGCCCCCATAAGAACTTTCTGTTTTTACCTGTTGAAAAATATACAAATGAATAATGGCATATAAACCATAAATCAATCCTCCTATTAGGACCTTCCCTTTGATCGGCTTTTTCCAAAATAAAATAATTAAAATTACAATTGGGATCAAAGGACGAAGCACGGTAGAAGGTGATACACTCGCTTCTTGAAAAGTGTGTCGAAACCAAAAGCTTAACATGTCCAGAAGTGGAGATAGTATGATGAAAAAGCACAATATATCATCCATATGAATTTTTCTCGTCTGATTATTCTCATTCATTCTTTCGTCCCCTACCTTCCTAATAATTTACTATACCAAGTAAATGTGGTACGATTAACAGTCAACATATAAAGATTTTTAGCAGATATTGGCCAATAAAAATGAGCATTTTTCTTCCAATTTGGAAATTTTTCATAAATAAGATCAATCGTCTGTTGTAACAATTTCTCGCGAATTGTTTTGTCCTTTATTTTGACCATACGCAAAAAAGAACTGCACAATAAAAAACGAACATACATATATTCTAATTCCAAATGGTAAGTTTCATAAATACCTCTTTGGCGATAATCCTGTAAAATATTTTCCAGAACTTTAAAAATATCCGCGTTTTTTTCGCTTTGTTGATTGGAAATCGAATTATCTCTTTGAATATAAAAGATAAAGGGTTGTTTGACATATTCTACTTTCTGAAGGTATGGAATCATACGGTAAAAGAAATCGACATCTTCATAGCGCACTCCTTTTGTGAATCTAAGATTGGTATGATTGAAAAAATGACGGTTGTATAACTTATTCCATGCTACAACACGTGCACGCATGATCATATCTTTTTCATTACGATACTTTTTTCTACTATCCACCCTTTTTTCCTGCGGATAAACCCAATAGAAATCGCATTCTACCATGTCCGCTTTAGTTTGAACTGCCTTTTGGTATAATGTTTCATACATACTGCGATCCACATAATCATCGGAATCCAAAAATGCAATATAATCTCCTGTTGCATAATCAATTCCATAATTTCTAGCATCGGAAAGTCCACCGTTTTCTTTACTATAAATTTTTATTTTATCTGGATATTTTTTGGCATATTGCTGCATAATGGATAAACTATTATCGGTAGAGCCATCGTTTACCACAATAATTTCAATCTCTTTTAATGTTTGCTGTACTAGACTATCTAAGCAAGTTGGCAAATATTTTTCCACATTATAAACTGGAACAATTACGCTTACTTTTGGCATATTTTTTCTCCTTTTTTACTTTTTTAAATAAAACGGTAAAGCAATGGTTAATAAAATTCTTTTCACGAATTGTTTTCCATTGCGTATTTTAATATTACGATACATTTTCCTCTTTTGAAATTCTCGTCTATAATTTTTTTGATCTTCTTTTGCTAATTGCTTTATTTTCAATAAAATAGAATTGGTATAAAAAATTTTGATATCTTCTTTTCCTCTTTTGGATACTTGGCTTTTTTTCATAGCCTCGATCATTGCATCATAATGAGCAAAACTATCCTCCATTTTCTTAATTGTTTTGGCATGATCCGGATTGCGCATAATACTGTTATCACTTTGAATGTAAAAATAGCCGTATTCATTTGTTGATACAACGCTTTTAGCTTGTATTAACATCAAAGGAATCAAGCCAAAATCTTCATGCTCTTTTCCATCTGCAAAACGAAAATGATGTTGCTCAAAATAATCCTTTCGCACCAAATACAAGCACGGAGAATCCATCAAAACATCTTGTCCAAATAAAATATGAAACGCTTCCTCCCCTGTCTTTTGACTAAAAACTGGTCCATCCACCTTTTGAATCTCTTGTAATTGTTGATCAACCATTGTTAGCTTGAATTTAATTAAATCAATTTGTTGCTCCATATAAGGGATCAATTTTACTAGCAAATCTTTCTGCAAATAATCATCTGAATCCAGAAACAAAAAATACTCTCCGGTTGCCTTTTGAATTGCTTCATTACGTGTACTTGCTATGCCTTCATTTGGTTTTGCATAATAATGAATACGATCTGGATTTTTTTGCCTATAGGCTTGAATTTTTTCTTCCGAATGATCGGTGGAACCATCATTTATAACAATTATTTCAAAATCCGAATAAGTCTGGTCAAGAACAGATTGTAAGCAAATGGCAATTTGTTTTTCTGTATTGTAAACCGGTATCAACACACTAACTTTTGGCATAATCTCTCCTTTAAAACATTTTTTCAATCTTTTTTATGATTTCTTCATTGTATTTTTTAGCATCAAAATGGATGGAAAATTGTGGTCTGTTTTGAATCATCCATTTCATTTTTTCTGCAATATCCTCTACCTTTTTTGGTACCACTATTCCAGCATTTCTCTCTACAATTGTTCGACTGCCGGAAACCGGTGTTGTCAAAATAGGCACTTTAAAAAGCATACTTTCTAAGAAAACAACAGGAAACCCTTCATAATCCGATGTTAGAACAACTGCATCCCCCAGCTGATAATAAGGATATGGATTCTTCTGTTGTCCTAAAAAAATAAGTTTAGATTCTAAATGGTCCTGCTTAACCATTTTTTGATACAAATCTGTATCTGGTCCTTGTCCAATCAGATAAACACGAAAATCTAATCCTTCCTGTTGTAATTTTTGACATGCCTGTATCAAACGTGACAGTCTTTTTTGTTTTTCATCATGACGGCCAATGTTTAAAAATGTATAAACACTATCTTTCTGATAAGGAATTGTTTCTTTTGCCATTTCTTTGATTTGCTTCTCATCCAATAAATTGTTGCATACCAAAACTTCCTGTCTTGCATGTGGTACTAATTTTTCATAACTTTCTTTTCCTTCTTCTGACACAAAAACGACTCTTTTAAATTGCGCAGAATGAATTTCTTGGAAAAATTCTTTCACTTTGTTTGGATCCTGAAAAAGTTCCAAATAATCTGCATGTCCCCATAAATGGCTATTAGTCGAAGCCATTCGAGCTACAAATGATGCCATTTTGGAATACGTCGCAAAGGAAGCTGAAAAATCAAAACGGTGATAATATTGTATCATAAATTTGATTCTTTTGCTTACATTAAGAAGCTTTCTAAACAACGGATTCGAATTGTTGCTTCCTTTATATTCGATAATTTTTACTCGTTTATCTAACATGTCGGCAAATAAGCCTTTTTTCTCCTGCAATACCAAGGTGATTTCATAAGACTCTTCTTGTACCAATTGGTTTAGTAAAGTAACCAATGCTTTTTCTATTCCGCCCATCTCTAAAGTATGAGCTGCAAACAATAATTTTTTCATAAGCATCCCTTTTTCCTTTTGATAGGCTAATTATATCTTGATTCTAGGCATCTGTCAATGAAAGCGAAAACAGAACAAATAAGAAAAAAAGGATGCCCTATTTTTCAGACATTTTCCTCGTTTCCATTTACGGATTTCTACTTTTGATGTTTTTTATCATTTTTATTTCAGAAAATTTTCTTCTTTCCTTTTGTTCTTATTTTTAATCTATATTCATTTATTTTGTACCCACAAAAATTAACTTCTCATAGCTTTGAAATGTAAAAATGGCGCCA
>CAMCHB010000050.1 GCA_945874585.1 uncultured Clostridium sp.
TGATCTGCAACAAAATCAGGATCTCACCCAGTTATTGAGCTTGAGAAAATTCTAAAAAATGATTTTTTACTTTGCAATGGGGGAAAAAATTAACAGTTACTAAATATCTGTTTACGACTGTATTAAGGTTAATTTACAGGTGTCGCAAGGTAAGGTTTAAAACTATAGCAGGATTACTTAATAATTTTGCAGTTGTGTCACGATTGAGGTTTAAGACTGTATCAAGACTTTGCTACGTTTGGTTCAAGACTTTGTTTACAAGAGGTTCATGAACTCAAATTTTTTCCAGTATGGTATTATTTTTTAAAATAATCAATCCAGTAATCTATTTTTTCAGACCTTGACAAGATTTTCTCTCGTGGATCAAAAGAATAAATACTCATTATTTTGCAATCTGAAAAATCAAGAACAGCAAAGCCCCATGAAAGTCCAACACCAAATGAAGACAAGAGAACCTTAGCAGGAGATTTTCCGCAGATAGAATGACAAATATCTGTAACTATAGATGCAGAGCCACAATTACCGTACAAATAAAAAGCCTCTGTTGAAAATTTTGATTCAGGTATTTTTGAATAAGAAGCGACTGAATTAACAATCTGCTTATTTGCCTGATGAAAAGCAAAATAATCAATATCTTCTATTTGATTTTTTGAATATTCCAGTATTTTTCCAATACCTTCAGGCCCTATGTCTGTTGCAAATTTGAACACGTCCATACCTTTCATAATTTCGTCCCAAAGATGCCAAACATTGCCTCTTGAATCAGTTTCCTCTATTGAAATAATATCTTCCCGAACCGGTAATGACCATCCACCGGCTGGAGCTATAATCTTATCCCAGTCTTTTCCTCGTGTTCCTGTATAGAAAAAGGATTCTTTATGGCATTGTGAAGCCTCAATTAATGTAGCTGCCGCTCCATCCCCAAAAAGCATATTTGAATTTCTGTTTCTTTTATCTGAATGGATACTTGCAATTTCGCCAACCAGAAGTAAGCACTTTTTTGCTGCTCCGCTTGACACTAAAGAATGAGCAACAGAAAGACCATATACATATGCAGAACAAGCTAATCCTGTAATATCAAAACTTATGCAATCTTCCTTTAAGCCTAATTTTCCATGTAAAACGCAACTAGTTGCAGGATACTTGTAGTCTAAAGAAGTTGAAGCAACAATTAGTGCATCAATTTCACAAGGATTTATATTTAAGCCCTCAAATAATTTGAGAGAAGCATCTAAACATAAATCAGATAATGAAGTTCCTTCATCAGCTATATGTCTGTATCCCAATCCTAAAATTTTTTTGTTTCTCTCAAGAATCTTTCTGTCATTCTTGTAAAACTCAATTTCATCATCTATGCAGATAACATGCTTTGGCACAACAAGAGAAATACCGGCTATATTGACATTATCAAACTTTGAAAAAGCCACTTTATCCACCTCATAAATCTTATTGAGATAATTTTTTCATTTGTTTAATTTGGATTTCCAGACTTTCCATCCATTCTTTTACTTTATTTGGAGTGTTATCTGCCAAAATTCTTTTTAAGAAATTAATAGAATTTTTCTTTTCAACTTCCAAATGCTGATATACCAAATCGTAATCAATTTCGTCTTGCAAAATCTCATTAATTTCATCAACTGAATGAGCAAATCTATTACTTGTTATACCAAGTTTTCCTAATAGAGATTTGTGTCTTTCATTTCCAGCAAAAGTTACACTTGTAAGAACAAACTGCTTTTTAAAGATAATTGCAAAACATAATCCGTGAAATGAATCGGTAATAACAAATTTACATTTTGACATCAGCTTCAACCAGTCAACCATTTTGGGTCCACTGTATTTCCAATTGTCTAAATCAGTGTTTTTTATAAAGCCAATATGATCACTGCCATTGTATAAAGAATACATATCCTGACGACTATCTATATATTCAATTACATTTTGATCAACACAAGACTGATTGATAATATATTTACAAAAGTAATCATCAGGAATTTCTAGTCTGGAGGTGTCAATCAATTTCCTATAATCATTAGCATCTAACAGAAATACTGCATCTAAAACATGTTCGGCATCCACATCAAAATAATCTTTGCAGATAGATACACCACTACTCTCTCTTACAGAGATATGATTGAATCTTTTTAATAGACGTTTTCTTTCAAGTAAATCTGCAGCTGAAGGTGGTATTTCTTTTGAATCACCCAGCTTTGTATTAACTACTCTATTCAATCCGAATGATGGAGCATATGAAGCAATATTTTTTGAAAAATGGGCCAAATTGAGCAAATATACATAAAAATCATCTGTAAAGCCCATATTTCGCCAAACACCATCAGGTCCGGTAATGAAAGTTTGAACATAATTATTCAAAGCATCAAGCTTCAGCTCATTAATACAAGGAGCTGTTTCATTTATGTACTCATGACAGAAATCTATTAAATCAGAAATATCGCTATATCCCCAATTAGGTGGAGCCAAAACAATATGAACAGGAGAAAATCCAGTTAACTGTTTTATCTTTTCCTGAAGGGCATATCCTGTTAACACAGATCCATAATTATTATGAGAATCATGGAAATTTAAAATCGCTATATTGTCATTTTTATGTAAGTACTCTTGTATCAGCTGACTGACTGATTTTTCATTATTATTTTTAACAAGAGCACTTCTAAATCTGTCAGCATTTATATGAGTTGAAGAATGTGCAACCAGAAGATTCTTACATTTTATTTTTTCTACATCTACTTCTTTAATAAGACCGAACTGATCTTTGATTGAATCAAAAATAGACTTAGCCTTAGGGTTATTTACGATGACAGTAGATGCGCCCTTATCATCAGTCAAATTCAACTCTCTTCTTGCTAAAGACAGGAAGTCGCCTATTGTAAAATCACCCTATCTTGGAAGTTTTGAAAATTTGCAGTTTGTGCATGATTTTCTAAGAGTAAGACAATCTCTAAAGCCCTGAAAATAAGTGTCATCATTACCAGGACACTGATATTTTCCTTTAGAATACTCAAAGGTAATATAAAAGTCCTTCCATCCGTTCACAGCTTTATTTCTAAACTGAAAGTTTTTTACGCTGTCAATGTTTCCGTCTGTAACCTCATCAAGGTAGTCATCAAACAGTTTTTGTGGAGGTACACCGTGACAAAATAAATCAACAGTAATCAGTAACTCGTTATCTTTTCCAAGAAAGCTTTTTAAACCTGCAACCTGACAAGGTGTTCCTGTAAAAAGAACATACCTTTTATTGTCTAAATATTCTTTTATTTCCCTATAAATAGAGCCAATATAACTTTGAACATATTTGCTTCCATGAAGTCGCTTAAGGTCCTGCTTATTATCTACAATGATGTGCTTAACTGTATGGCCATCTACAAAGGCGGCACCGCAAACTTCACCACCTTTTGATAACACGTAGTCTGCAAGAACACTGAAAGCTCCACCGGATGTGCTCTCTTTTCTTACTTCAGGATCGGCTATAAAACCACCAAAACTTAGAGGATAACCATTTTCAGATACTTTTTTGGATTTATTCAGACAAGGACAAATCTTTCTGCATTTTCCACAATTTGTACATTTTTGTTCATCGACAGTAGGAAATAAGAAATAGCCATCCCTAGGTTCAATGCTAATCGCATTTTTTTTACATATATTTGCACAGGCACCGCATCCAGTACACTGAGACTCCATAAAAGATATATCTGATATATTATTTAGCATAATCTTAACCAATCTGTGTAGATAAAAAACTATTTCTTATATTTAACCATTACGATTAGGCAATAAAGTAAAAGCATCATTCTGATGTTGAATTACAAATGTATTCATTTAGCTTTGAATACATAATTTTTCCAGATGCATTGACTGGGATATCTTTCAGATAGCTGACCCTTATTGCGCGCCTGTTTATACCAATATTTTTTTCAATAAAATCAACCACACTTTCAGATCCGGTTACCCCTTTCACATAAACTTCGAGAAGATCATCTTTGCCGGAGCATAAAAATTGTGAAAGTTCAAATTGTGCATTTAATAGGGTTTCAACTTCTGACAAAGCAACTCTTTTTCCATATATTTTTAAAAACCTGTTCTTACGGCCGCTAATATAGAAAAATCCTTCTTCATCCTTATATGCGATGTCACCTGTTGAAAGAACATTATTACGCGTAGATTCCCCAAGCAAGTCATCAATGCAGCTGGCATACCCCAAGGTAACATTATCCCCTTTGTACATGAGCTCGCCTTCTGTTCTAGGCTCTTCAATTTCAGATCCATCGTCTCTTCTAAGAAAAATTCTGCCGCCAGGAATAGCAATACCAATGGAACCTATTTTTTTCAGGGCAAGTTCATGAGGAAGATAAGAAATTCTGGCAGTAGCTTCAGTCTGTCCATACATTACAAAAAATTTAATACCTTTTAACTGACAGTACTGAGCAAAATACTCTTGAAGAGAGTTATCAAGGTGGCCTCCTGCCTGAGTCATTATTCTGAGAGAAGAAAAATCTTTTTTAGCAAAATTCAGTTTTCTTAACATCTCATAAATAAAAGGCACACCATTGAAAGATGTAATCTGATATTTTTGAAATAATTTCCAAAATTCGCTTTGAATAATTGTTTTATTAGTAAATAAAATTGAAGCTCCTGAAAAAATGTGTGTATTTACGATACTTAATCCGTATGCGTAATTTAAAGGCAATGTCGTTATTGTTCTGTCATTTTCATTAGTATGCAGAAAATTTAAGATAGATTCTGTATTTGACAATATGTTCTTATAGCTTTGCTTAACTACCTTTTGAGAACCGGTTGATCCGGAAGTTGGTAGAAGTAAAGCAATGTCGTCATATATTTTTGAATACGAGAAGCAAATTTCTGACTTGAACAGAGAATACGAAAGAATATCATTCTGGTGGATGTAAGAATCGAAATTCCCGCCCTTTGGACAGAATATAAAGTCAGGATGATATAACTCAATATAGTTATTCAATAATGATTTTTCTGTTTTTGAATCAATCATTAATGGAACAACATTGTGATTAAGGCAAGAAATATAGCCAACTAAACAGGCAAACTCCTTTTCACACAGAAAAAGAATAATACATCTGCGTTTCACATATTGATAGAACAACTCAGATAAATCATAAAGATCATCATATGAAAAGATCTCTCCATCTTCGCATATACATGCTGTATTTGAAGAATACCTTTTCAGATCAAAAATCTTTTTATCAAATGAAGCCATTCTAAAATCTCAAATAATTCGATCAAGTAAGTTATTTAATTGTAATTCTTACAAAAGAACTTCTATTGCGAAATGAATTTAAAGATTAAAACCTACAAAATTTTAAAGGGGAGCCGCATCCAACTTAATCTTAATACAATAAGAAAATTACTATGCTGAACATCCCATTTTAATTTTGATTTAATCGTCGTTTACTGCTTGAAATTTCACAATGTGACGACCTTATCGAAGAATTACGGCATTAAAACAGTTAGTTTGTTTCAATCATTTTTTTCTTCCAATATTCAATCAACTGATCTCTAGTCATATGATCGGAAGATTCCTTGTAGGTTCTGACTCCGGTGCAAAAAGCTCCTTTTAATGGCAGAATACCGGTCGCTGAAACCAGGCCATTACCAAAACCGCAACACAGATAAGGTTTTTCGTCAAAAGACTTTTTCTCATCAAATAAATCTGACAATACAGTCGGAATAGAACACATTGTATTGTTTCCGTACTTTGAAAAAGTTTCAAAAGGTGTTCTATCTAATGAAAAACCAGAAAACTGAGCAACTGACTGAACAATTTGCTTATTAGCCTGATGCAAACAGCAGTAAGAAATATCTGACTGAGATAATGATGCAAACTCAAGAGTTTCCTTAATATTTACAGGAACCTCATTCATGGTAAAACTGAAAACAGCGTTTCCATCAAGCAATCCGTCAAACAGTCTGACTTTATAACCTTTGTTTGTCTCAAAATACTCATACAATGGCTTGTTGTATGGATCCTCTCTAAGTAATCTCCGATCTTCTCTCAGTCTAGTTCCACCAGCAGGAGGAATAATTCTGCCATATCCGTCAGAGAAGGTTTTAATTCCATAGAAGGAAGGTATATTTTCTTCAGAGTAATCCAGTAAAGTTGCAGAGCCGGCATCACCAAATAATGGAGCCTGATTTCTATTTGACAAATCAAGACCTAATGTTGGAATATCAGCATTCAAAAGAAGAATTCGCTTTTGTGCGCCTGATTCAATAAGCTGAGAACATAAGAAAAGCCCCCAAACCCAGCCAGCACATCCCTGAGAAATATTTGTACAGAAGGTGCCTGACTTCAGACCAAGTTTGTGGTGTATATAATATGAGTCTACAACACCATGATAATCTTGTTTCTGAACAACATAAACAAGACCATCTATGCTTTGTCTGTCTATGTTCATCCCATTTAATAAATTCTCTGCAGCAGAAATAGCCAAATCAGCAGATGTGGTTCCGTCTTCTATAACTCTTCTCTTAAAGAATCCAACAGTCTTTTTCATTCGATCTACTTTTCGTACATCGTTTCCGTAGTATTCAACTTCGTCATAGATATTGATTTCTTTTTCAGGAACAACAACAGACAGTCCAGATATTTTTACATGATTAAATTTGTTTAATGACATATCAGCACCTCTTCTTTATTTATTATCAAACTAGTCCACTGTTAACGAGAATAGAAGTACCCGTAACTTTATTGCTTCGCTTATTTAAGAGAAACCTAATCTGTTCAACAACATCTTCTGGTGATAGCATTCCCATTGGCTGAAATTCATTAACGAAGTCAATAAATCCATCACCATAAACATCTTTAACTACATTGTTCAAAGGAGTATCAACCATAACAGGGCAAACCGAATTAATTTCTACATTATTACTTATCAGTTCCAGAGAAACCGATCTGATAAAAGAGTCTAATGCACCTTTTGTTGTACTATAGATATGATTATTCTTAGAGCCCCTTAGAGCGGAAATTGATGATAAAGCCACAACTCTTAATGCGCTTTCTCTTTTTTTGTATGCTGTCAGTAATTTAAGTATTTCAACAAATGAATAGAAATTGACTCTCATATTCTTATCAAAATTTTCATATGTTGTTTTTCTAAGACCGCAGGGAATGCCATATCCGGCACAATGAATGAAACCATCAAATTCAATGCTTTTATAAACACTCAGAGCATCTTTAATTTTTTCAACATTACAAAGATCGATATCTATAAACTCAATTCGATCTGTATCAGTTACGTCCTTTATTTTGTTGATGCTATCTCTATTTCTTATTGTCAGATACAACTTAACATCTTCATCTTTAAAAGAAGATACCAGACATTTTCCTATGCCAGATGTTCCCCCAGTTACCAAATAAGTTTTCATAAAAGTCACCTAAAAACAAAATCTTTATCCTAAAGGATTAACAATTTTTAAGGTTATTTCTAAACTTTTAAAATTGAAAAAGCATAAATATAAAATTACAACATAGTTATTTGATTATAGGCGTCAGATAACCGCGTATTATTCACAGCTGTCAATCAATTTAAAGTCATACTCTTGATTCTTTTGTTTCAGAGTATTTCTATTAAATGTATACCTTAAAATATATTCACTATCAGTTTCACTGATAATCTTCGCCTTAAATTTAACTAAATTGAGCAAAAGAGCTCTGGT
>CAMCHB010000051.1 GCA_945874585.1 uncultured Clostridium sp.
CAGATACAGAAAAACCCTGTGAGAACATTTCCGGTCCTACGCAGGGTTTTTCACTTATTATAAAATTTTCATATTTTTCCAGTATGCCGGATCGGAGCCACCATTCTACTTTCCTTCTGCTGCCAATCGTAAAAGCATATTTTTACGAATAAATATTCAGCAATTCTTCCGGAGAAAGCAGTGTAATCCCAAAGGAAAGAAAATCCTTCTTATTCCTTGTCACAATCGCATCACACTGATTAGCCTTCGCACAGGTTGCAAGCAGGCAGTCTTCAAAATCAGATGCTCTCTGCAAATAAGCATTCAGCACATCTTCGTTCGTCACTGTCAGCACTTTTGCTATGTCCAAAATGGAGCCAAGCGCCTTATAAGCCAGATCAACGCTGTGCAGCTGGCGACGAATCAGATAAAAAATATCTGTTGCACTGGATGCGGAAAGAAATCCCTGAACCTTTTTATTTTCACACAGATCCAGAACAGCCTTTGAATCCTTAAAAAATGGTTCCCTCTCTGCCAGGACATCCAGAAAAATGTTGGTATCAATCATCAACCGCATATTTAGCAAGCCTCTCTTCTCTCAGCATCTTTGCATCATAGTCATCTGCCAGTTTCCCCGCAAGCATTCCGCTGATAGATTCCACTGCGGAAACATTTGGGTTTACCATTTTTGCAACTGTTTTTCCGTTCCGGGTAATAAAAATATCCTCAGAACGCAGCATATCGAGATATTTGCCAAAATTGGTTTTAAATTCCGTAGCCGTTACAATCATCTGAAAACCTCCCTTGCTTTTTGATACTTATATTATACTCGATTCTCTCAGGTTTATCAATTCATATCGTTCGACTTTTCGTATATTTTTGCATAAATCGTGCGATTGTATTTAAAAGCATTTTTTGTCCCTATAACCGCAAAAGATTCCTGCCAGATGTATCCACTGCTTTATCGCCTAGATATCATCTACTAAAAATTCTACTTTTTTATCTGTATTAATCTTATTAAGAGAGCCTTTCGTCAATCTGTGAATCGCGCGGAATACAATATCTCCCATCCTTTTTCCAAAAATATCACTTTTTTATTGGAATCAAAACAGGACAGCAAGCACTCACTCTGATATCCATTCCGATAAGAGATACAGGTTCTACATAACCGATCTTCCTACCATACATGATAACAACCTCTTGACAGGTTCAGGTTCTCCATTCATACCTGCTTTATTTCCGGTGTAATAGGATATATGATTTTTCTCTCCAGATCATCCTCATGTGAAATTTTGAGTAAATAATCTGTTGTCACATTAAAATAGGCCGCTACTTTTTTGAACAGGTTCACTCTTTCATCGCCATAACATGCAAACAGAGATATTGTTTCGTAGATGTCTCTCATCTATGAAACAATATCTCTGTAAACTACATTTTTATTCTTCTTAATACAATACCACTTTTCCAATAATATCACTTTTCATAACAGGACCATAATTTCGGCTATCTATGCTTGCCTTATAATTATCTCCTATAATAAAGTATTGGTCATCTTCCAAATTATACTCTTGCTCTAAATTAGGTTCACATTCATATGGTTGTAACTCAATTCCATTTTTTAGAATTTTTCCATCGTGAAATATTATCACATCTCCTCCTTTGGCCAAGATTCTTTTTACGCAAACGCCATATTCATCAGTGTTCACAGTAATAATCTCTCCAACTTCATAGTCATCACAACTCTTATATACCAGTGTTATTTGACCATCTTTTAATGTAGGAGACATTGATTGCCCGCTTATAATTGTAATTTTAAACAAAAGTATAAAAACAATTATAATGACTATTTGTATGCTCCCTATAAGCAAATATGTCTTTTTGCGCATGATGCCACACAGGAATCGTGAGTAACTACAATTCCTGTATCTGTCCGCCTAAAAAAAGGCTTAAAAAAACTAATTTCATAAATACTTTCATTGGTAGAAAACCCAAAATATCGGTTGCTAAATCTGTATCGGAGCAACCGATATTTTACTCTGTTACTCATTCATTTCTTATATTTTTTAATTCAGTCTAAAATTTCCTTTAAACTTTCCTCGAACCGTAGCCATAGTCTCTTTTTCCTTCAATACTCTTTTTTTCAGGCTATCTATTTCTTTCTGATTCAACTTCTCAAATCCGAAATTTGAAAAAGAATATCCATAAAACCTCTGTGGTGTCAATCCCTTACGTCCAACAATCAAAACAGCAACTCCTCCTGATTGAAACAGTTTCATTAATTCATTTTCAGCAAAATCCCTCTCTGGAACCGGTCCTTCTCCATCAAAACCCTTTAATTCCATTCTCTCCCATACCCGTAACCTGGTTCCTTCCTGCAGTAATATTACCAGTTCCTTTTTCCCAATCTTCTCTTCAAATTCCCCGCAAACCAGATTCAAACCATCTAGCTGCTCTTGAGATAGTTCACGCTTCCGCCTTTCTTTTTCCCAATAAATCCGCTGGCTGTCTGCTTCGTAGATCATTTGCAGAATCCACATACTTTTTTTTATTTCATAAGGTATTTCATCATCAAACCCTCGATATACATCCCAAAAATCCATTAGTTCCTGGTATTTAGCGTTCGGTTCAATAATCTCTCCGCTTTCATCAGTGCAGAAAAAATAACGAATACACTCCGCTTCCTCCTCTACACCATTCATCCGTCCACACAATTCTTTATTACATATCTCCAACGCTATCAGTGCTGTGTTTGTGTCGTAGCTTCCATTCAGTGACTGTAAAAACAATTCTGATAAATACATAATCTTTTTTCCTTCCATAAAAAATAGCCTTTCTGCAAAGGCTATTTCTAACGTAATTCTTTAATACTATTTAAGATCTTCATCATTGCTGCTTTTTCTTTGCCGGATAAGGTTCCCCACGCATTGAGCATCTCAATCTGTTCCTCTGATAAGTCCGGGAATGCCCCTTCATCAGAAAAGAATTGTGCAAGGGAAATACCAAACCCATTACAGATCTTCTCCAGTGTACCAATTGTCGGCACACTCCTCTGATTCATTAAATTTGAAAGCGAAGATTGCGACATACCTGCCTTTTTCGCTAACTCATATTGGCTCATATGCCGCTTTTCACACAGCTCATTTATCTTATTCACAATATAGTCCTTCAAATATCGGCACCTCAATTTCTATTTTTATCACCATTTTAACCTTTAACGCGAATATATATTAGTTTTACAAGCCATATATTTTAATTACTATATTGAGTAGTATTGAATCAAAAAAATAAAGCCTTTGCTTCATTTCATCTATTATTGATTATTATTTTGTAGAAATGACAATATGTATATTCTGCTGTACCTCCTTCTATTCATATATGTATTTATATTACAGTACAAAGACACAAAAGTCCACAAAAACATATCGACAAGACCTGACAATAAGGAACCTAACCCAAAAGAAGTCAGGTTCCTGTCCAACACTACTCAGCATATTTTTCTGTAAATATACGCTAATTTAAAATCCATTCATTTACCTTTTCAACAATTTCCTGCCGCCTCTCAAAATGCAGATAATGTCCTCCATCCAGGCGTATTACTTCACTTCTCCCCGTCTCTGTTATAACCTCCCTATGCAACGGTTCCCACAAATTCATAATTTCACAGTTTGAACTGGATATAAACTGTAATACCGGCAAATCTTCCGGAAATTTCATATTTCTTACAGTTTTCAGCGTTTCATCCATATGATTTATCTCATTCATAACATCTTTATTATATATGTAGTCCATACTTAAAATCCGATACACCTCCAATTGTTTTTCAGAATATCCATAGACCAGATCCGCATAGATTGCTTTTTCCGGATGGCCGGCAGATTGTAAGCGAGTAATACCAGTTATATTTTTCACTTTTTGCAAATAAGCAGACAATTTATTCAGTGCTACCATACTAATAGGAAACGGCTCCTCATCCGATTGCTTTGGCACAGAAGGGTCAATTCCGATAAAGCCTTGCACCTCTTGCGAATATACATTAGCCCAGTACAAAGAATATAGACCGGAAAGAGAATGCGCCATTAAATAATATTGATTGCAGCCAAGTTCTTTTACGCATTCATGCAGCTCTTCTACTATGGTATCAATGCTTCTCTCCGTGCTGGCCACATCAGATAGCCCATAACCAAACGGCTCCATTGTAATAACTCTATATTCTTCTGATAATTGTTCTGCCAATGGTAAAAACTCTAATACAGGTGAAGGGCTGCCCCATCCTGGTAATAAGATAATCGTTGTTTCATTTTCTTCTCCTTTTATATTCACGACCATATTCTTGCCCGCCACTTCTACGGATTGTCCATACGCATCTTTAACTTTACCTGCTTCATTTCTCTTGCAGGCATAATTCCATACCACCATTACTGCCAAAATAAGAATAAGCGCCAGCAATATCCATTTTATGACTTTGAAAATAATTTTTCTCATAAAAGCCTCCATCATGAGTAAAATATAATTATATTAAAAGCTGATTGTACCGCCAGTAATCTGAAGAGTACCAGACGACTGGTTCGTTACATAGAATCTGTAATACCCCGTAACCGGAATCGTAAATGAAGTACTATGAGAGCTACCGGTTCCACTATAGGTTCTGGTTTTTGTACCGCTATTATTGATATATCCCATCTGTACGGAGCCGGAAGTGCTTAACTTAACAGTAAAATTAACGGTTGTCCCACCCAAGACATAAAACATACTCCCACTACTATCCAAAAATGATATCGTTTTCCCACTTCCTATACTTGACTGCGGTACACCCATTCGACTTCCTTGTTGCACATTTTCATCTACCCATACAGTTTCTAATATCGGTATTGATATCTTATTTGAGTCCACCTCAGATGCTTCCGCCTGATTTGACATTGACATATAAATCATCACTGCTACAATAACCATCATTTTCCACTTTTTCATATCCTACTTACTCCTCCTGTATCTTCTTTTCTTGTATTGAGCCATTTATTATAATAATTCGGTCACTGGATGCATTCCGCACACAGATATAGTAATTTCCTTCGTCTTCAAACATAAACTGTATATTGTTACTTATACTGTTTGTTACTTGGCACCATTTTACTTTACCGTCACGTATATACCCCACTTCCAAGGTTCCTGCCTTGTCCAAGTCGGTCTCTTCCACTCTCTCTTGCTGAAAATTAAGTTGTAATGCCGTATCAACACCTACATACTGCAAATTCCGTTTAAGCGTAATTTGCACCGGAGTATAAGCCAGATCAGCCGGCACCCACAAATAATCATAAAAATTACTGCAATCTTTTTTAAAGTAAAAGCAGTAAAATCAATCAACTGATTTTACTGCTCTCTCTTAATACTTTATGAATAATCTTTCTAAGTATTACTTAGTTTAAAAGAAATTATTATTAGTCACTATTTCTCAAAAAGCATTTATTCCAATGCCAAAATACAAGGCAACTCTTTGTTTACATGTCTCAACAGTGAATATCCAATACCAGTAATTCCAAGCATAAATCCCAGGTGTTCATAATTTGGAAGCAAACCACAATCCCAATAACTTGCCGAATCTTCTATCGCCTTTTGTAATGCACACTCTATTTGCCTTTCCAATTCATGATCACTTGCGAATCTAGCATATTCATAAAGAATTTCCAAATTCCCAATATTTCCATGGCATAAGCATTGATTCTTTTTTCCTCCATATTTAATTAAAGAACTATATGCTTTTTCTATATCTTCCTTAATAATAGAGTTCATTTCTTTAGGAACCATATGACTCATTTTTATTCTAGCCAACAATATCCCACCAGAACCATGACACCACGTTGCTGGATTTCTTCCATCTTCTTCTCCTGTAGTTCCTCGAAAAAGACGTCGATCTGCCCAATTGCCAATTTTTTCACTATACAAACTATCCTCTTCGTACAACGCATATTTAGCTGCCTTTAGATACTTCTCTTTTTTAGTAAATACTCCTAATTTTAATAAAGCCAAGGCTATTCCACTTGCTCCATGCGAAAGACCCGCTAGTATGAATGGTTGTCCAGGAATTCCCCACCCTATTCCTATGTTACCTTTTTGTGCTGCTGCCAATAACTTTTCTCCCGCATTTTCAGCAATTTCTAAATATAAAGATTTATTTGTGAACTGATACATTTTCAACAAAGTTATAATTGTTCCTGCCAAACCAGATACAACATCATTATCCATTGAATTATCCTCGTCACTTGTAATCTGGTTCTCTATAACTTTAAAAAGCTTTTCTGCTCTATTTATGTAGTCTTCATCTGAAGTTATTTGAAATAATATAAGAAAAACATTTAATAAAGAACATTCTCCACTAAAATACCCACCTCCACTATCATTACCAACCACAGAATCGTATTCCAAAATAGATTTCATATACTCATCTAAAGAATTATCTACCGCATTACAGATATCATGGCATCCACTATCACTATATGTTTCACAAAAAGCATGTAAGAAAATGGCTATTCCCCCAATGCCATTATATAAGTCATAATTTAACGGAACAACATTCCATTTAATCTCCTCAATCCCCATCAAAGATACACCTATCCAACCAACTTTACTCTTGTTAGAATTATATATAGCATTCTCTTCTAATTTTTTTACAATGTTCTTACACTGTTGGAATATACTTCTTTCTTTTAAATATATCTGCGTATCTTTTCCTAGTAACTGTATTATCTTTTGGTTTTTTTCTTCTTTTGCCTTTGCTTCTCCTATGTCTTCTGTTGAGGCCACTGCCAAAACAATGTATAATTTTTGTTGTAACAAATCATGGCTATCCATGCTTTCCAATTTTTCCTCTACCAATTCTATTGAACTCTTTTCAAAATATCCCTTTATACAATTACCGTAACCAGAAAATAAATCTTTTCCACTTGAATCATAACTAAACATTGGAATATCATTATAAAGCATTTGCAATATTTCTTCTTCAATGGCCATACGTTCTGTTACACTACTAACGTTTCTATTCTTATATAATGTCATCAATATCATTTGTCTATAAGCACAATCTCCAAGAAAATCTGGATGTTTTGATGTTGTAAGAAGCATCCCATATGTCTGTGTATCTCTTCGTAAATGTCTTAAACGTAAATTTTTAAATATATTATATTTTTCCCTAATTAACTCCTTATTTTCTAGTACAAATCTGTAGGTTTGTTCAAATCCCTCCAGAATATACTCAACATAATATATAGGCCGCTTCACATCCATTTTCAGCAGAGGTAAATTCTGTTTCTTTACTTCTTTAGGATAATCATAAACACACCTCATATCTGATCGTTTAGCGTTAATAAGAATCGGAACTTTACAAGGATATTCTTTCCCCACATCATTA
>CAMCHB010000052.1 GCA_945874585.1 uncultured Clostridium sp.
TGCTAATTTGGTTCCATCTTTTTGTAAACTATCATAAGCACTTGCTGGATAGGTGTAACTTATCAAATAAGAATCTTGTCCCTCTCCTATCGCCACTTTCTGATCTGAATCTGTTTTATTTTCAACTTGAATTTTTACGTTTCCATTGTTTTTATCATAGTTCCAATTTTTTTGATCGAAAGTAATTTTTTCTCCTTCTAATCCATTGGTTGCTTTTGTACCCTCGGCAGATACCACTACTTTTTCAGGTAAAATACCATTTAGACTTGGCACTTTACTTTCTATGGTTGTACTTTGAATTGGTAATAAAATTTGTTGATCCTTTTGTAAACCAACTTTTAAACTGGTTTGTACCAAAACTTTTTTGGTACCATTGATATTTAAAGGAATATATTTTACTAGTTCTTGTTTGGCATCAATGGTATAATCTCCTGTCCAACCAATTTGTAATTTGACATCCTTTGTAATTTCCGTTTCTTTTCCTTTTCCATCTACATAAGTTCCATTTAATACAAACTTTGTAATGCTGTTTAAGGATTGAACATTGATTGGTTGTTCTAATTTGGGAGTGAAATAAATTTTATCGTTTATCTTTTCTTCTTTATCAATTTGACGTAAAGAAATTTTGCTGTTGGATTGTTGTTGAATTTTATCAGAAGGATCTTCTACTTTTGAAATCTGATAATTCTTATCTTGTTTACCATTTTCATCTTCTATCGCAATACTTGCATTTTTTAAATATCCTTCTTTTTCGACTTGAATCATAAAACTCATATTCAAATCTTTTTGGTTTACATCGTATTGCCCATAATGTGTTTTATTCGTGTCTTCTCCAAAATAAACGTCAAATTTCACGTTCTTGTGAATTGTTGCTTCTGTTTGTTTATCCAAATTTTCTCGATTTTTATTAGCGGCATAAGAAACGAAATAATTACCGCAAAATAAAAAATTAGCACAAGTTAGCATGAAAATTAAAAGACAAACCATTACTCTCTTTGATAGCAGACAAATGTACTGTTTCTTCATTTTTCCCCCTTCACTCCTTTGTTTTCTTCCGTTGTATTTAATCGATGTGCTTTCCGGACTTTTTTACTCGTTTTCTTGCTCTTATTTTGCCATGTTCTATCTATAGAGTCAATGGATAAAAATTTGCTTATTTGTAAGAGAATGGAATTGTCTATACGGAACTTGTTTTTTTCGACATTTATGATTTTTATATTACATTTTTGTGCATGTTTTGCAACATAACTTTGAAGTATTGGATTTCCCTAATCATTGCTTACTTATTGTCACAATTTTCATCTGTCTGCATATATTAGTTTATAGATAAAAAAATAGGAACCATATCTGGATGAAAGGGAGATGATAATATGGATGAAAACATGATTCAAAACTTTGTCAATATGCTAAAAACTCAGCAAAAACAGGCTAGTGGAGATGGCACAAATCAAGCTTCATCTTTTTCACCAGAAATGCTCTCTCAATTCATGAAAACCTTTCAAAAGAACAATGATGAGAAATCTTCCCCTACTTCTGCTGAATCTACGCATGCTGGTATAACATCTCCTCAAATTGATTTAGAAATGTTAAAAAAGTTGAAAATAATTTTAGATCAGATGTCCTCCCAAGATGATCCACGCACTAATTTATTGTTATCTCTCAAACCTTATTTAAAGGAAAGTCGCAAAGACAAAGTGGAAAAATACATTCAGCTTTTCCACATGACACAAGTCTTAGATCTTTTGCAAAATATGACAGGTGGTGATTCTTCCAAATGATCCTTCCCCCTTTTTCGTTTTATCGCCCATCTTTTTATAGGAAGCCACCCTATCCACCTCCTTACATACCACAGCCAGTATCTACTCCTCCTGAAAAAGTCGAAAAAAAACTCCCCCCTCCGGAGGAGTCATCTAATTCCGACAAACCATTTTTCGAATGGATGGGAATTTCTCTTTATTTAGATGATTTACTCATTATTCTTTTAATTTGTTTCTTATGGGAAGAAAAAACAGATGATTTTTTATTGATCTTTGTCCTATTTCTCCTTTTGATGAGCTAGCTAATATTTGGTTATGATGTCCAAAATAGATTTGCTAGCTATTGTTTTGCGATCACTTAGTGCAAAGGCTTGCATTAAATTCATAGAAGCCCCTTTGATTTTATTTTCATCATTGGTATTGATATAAGCCAAGGCTTCTCCAACTTCTACAAAGTCGCCTGCCTTTTTGTTTAATACAACACCTGCTGTCTCATCAATTGGATCTTCTTTGCGCATTCTTCCAGCTCCTAAGTAGCTAGAAATACTACCTACCATTTCTGCATCCACACGTTTTACAAAACCTGTTTCTTCCGCTAATACTGGAATAACATATTTCGCCTTTTGGAATTTTTCAGGATTTTGGATATAAGAAATATCGCCGCCTTGTCTTTCTACCAATTCTAAGAATTTTTGATAAGCTTTTTTACTAGCAACTGCATCTTGAATAGCCAATACATTTTCTTTCATATTGGCTTTTCCGGTTGCCAAATAAATCACATAAGCTCCCATTGTTTCTACTACTTCTTTTACATCGGTTGGCATATTGCCTTGTATGCATTCAATTGCTTCTTTGATTTCCAAATTATTGCCAACTGCATATCCCAGTGGTTCATCCATATTGGTCAAGATGCTAACCGTTTCTTTTCCTACTAGATGGCCAATTTTATTCATACATTTAGCAAGTCGAGAAGCCTCTTGTTTATTCTTCATAAATGCTCCGCTTCCCACTGTAATATCCAATACAATCTTGTCAGCACCAGAAGCTATTTTCTTACTCATAATGCTTGAAGCAATAAGTGGTATGCTTTTCGTACAAGTAATAGCATCTCGTAAAGCATAAATTTTTTTATCGGCTGGTACTATATTATCGGTTTGTCCAATTAAACTAATGCCAATGTCTTTAACATTTTCAATGAACTTAGACACACTGATATTGGTACTATAACCAGGAATTGATTCCAATTTATCCACTGTTCCACCGTGTAATTCCAAGTCCTCTTCCTGACATTTTAGCAACTGGTATTCCCAAAGAAGCAATAATTGGCATTAGAACAATGGTTACCTTATCTCCAATACCTCCTGTACTATGTTTATCCACAACATTTCCGCCTAAATTAGATAAGTCTATTTTTTCTCCTGAATCAGCCATTGCCATGGTTAAATTAACAATCTCTGTTTCTGTCATTCCATTTAAATAGATTGCCATTACCAATGCAGCTGCATGATAATCTGTTATGGTACCACTTGTGTACTCACGCACAAAATAATCGATTTCCGTTTTTTCTAACTCTCTTCCATCTCGTTTTTTTGCAATAATCTCTTGTATATTCATTTTTCTCTTCCTTTCTTTTAAGAAACAAAATTTTTGGTAAAGGATCTTCTATGAATTGGTGTCAATCCATAGGTACGAATAGCTTCTATATGAGCCTTTGTTCCATATCCCTTATGATGTTCAAATCCATATTGTGGATAAACTTCATCCCACTGTCTCATAATTCGATCCCTTGTTACTTTTGCCACGATTGATGCTGCTGATACACTATATACTTTTTCGTCTCCCTTTATCATAGATTCATAGGGAATTCCTAATGTGTTGATGTGTTCTAACGCATCTACAATAATCAAATCTGGCTTTACTTTTAATTCTTGAATTGCCTTTGTTAGAGCTAATTTCGTAGCATTTAAAATGTTGATTTCGTCGATTGTTTTTGGATCAACAATTCCAACACCATAAGCAACCGCTTCCTCCGTAATTTTTTCAAATAATACTTCCCTTTTTTTCTCGGCAATTTTTTTGGAATCATTCACACCTTTTATCCAAGATTCTTTTGGCATAATCACGGCTCCTACAACCACTGGGCCTGCTAATGGTCCTCTACCAGCTTCATCAATACCGCATATATATTGTATCTGTGGATTTTTTTGGTATATTTCCAATTCATGTTGCTTTAATCGTGTTAATTTTTCCTCATCACTTTCCCTCATGTATCTTATTTCTCCTCCTGTAATTTGGTAATATCACTTAATTTATAATACGTATTTTTATCGGTGTGAATATAGCCTGGATAATAGATAATTTCTTCTGTTTCATAATTTACGATAAATGCTTCTGTGCTTTTTAATTGAATAGCATCTAATCCTTCTGTATTCAAATCCTCTTGTGTCCATAAATAATAGTCTTTATAAGATTCTTCCCCTTCTTGTATAACCCCTTTGCTTTTTAAAGCATTTACCTTTTCATTGGATGAACCTAATTCACTTACCTTGATTCCAATTAAACTTGTACTATCGTCAAATTGTGATTTTTCTGATAACACTTTCACTTTTGCTTGTATTAACAACATATTGGTATCCAGTGTTTTTAATTTTACTGTATTAAATAAATGGCCACCAAAATTTAAGGTAATAGTCGTTAAAATAGCTAATACTACAATGGTTATCAACAAAGCTACTAATGTAATTCCTTTTGCATTTTTTTTCAACATCTTTTTCCCTCACTTGTTTTACATTTGTGGATTACATTTTCGAAATGTTTTCCACACTCTTTTCTATTATATCGATAACTTGAACATTTGTCTATATTGAATTTAGTTTTATTTTTACCTGTTTTTCACAAAATTTTCACAAATCAAGTATATGATGAAAATGTTTTAAAAAATGCTATTGATCATTACGTCGATTGAAATATTTGACGATTTCTTTTCATTGTGATAAATTTTATCCATAGCATATTACAAATATAGGAGGTTATAAACATGAGTGATAGTGATAAATCTTATCGAAAAGTAGACAATTTTTATAAGGAAAGCAAAAGCACTCCTTCTTTTGGAAAAAATGTAGTTGTTCCCTTTGTTTCCGGCGTTTTAGGCGCCATTTTAGTGGTTGGTACTTGTTTTGGTGTACCACAAATCAAAAACTCTTTATTAAAATCAGAGGTTGCTACCTCTACCAAAGCGAATGTAGCCAATACCAGTTCAGCTACATCCCAAGTTTCTTTATCTAACTATGAAGATACTTCTATTGCTGTAGCGAATAAAATTCTTCCTTCTATTGTTGGTATTGAAATTAAATACAATGTAAATTCTGTTTTTGGTGGAAAATCTGGATCAGCTGAAGCTTCTGGTTCTGGTATCATCATTAGTCAAGATGGTTATATTCTAACCAATAATCATGTTGTTGATTCTTCTAGCACCAATAGCAGTTCTAATAATTCTTTTTATCAAATTTCAGAAGCAACTCAAATCAATGTTTATTTATACAATGATTCCACAGCTTATCCAGCTACCATCGTTGGACAGGATGAATTAACCGATATTGCTGTTATTAAAATTGATAAATCCGATCTAGCTGCTGCTGAATTAGGCGATTCTGATCAAGTTCAAGTTGGTGCCTTTGCTATGGCTGTTGGTAATCCTTTAGGTTTACAAAGCAGTATTACTTGTGGCAATATTAGTGCGGTTAATCGTGAACTTACCGATTCGGATGGTAAATCTGGTAAATATTTGCAAACTGATGCTGCCATCAATTCTGGTAATAGTGGAGGAGCTTTGGTCAACAGTAATGGTCAAGTTATTGGTATCAACACTTTGAAATTGTCTGCTACTGGGGTAGAAGGTATGGGCTTTGCCATTCCAATCAATTCTGTAAAAGATGTTTATCAACAACTAATTCAATACAATAAAGTAAAAAGACCTTACATCGGTTTAACTGGTGTTGATGTAGATGAACAAACCTCAAAATATTACAACATTCCAGTTGGTATTTATGTAAAATCTGTAGAAAACTTTTCACCTGCCGAAAAAGCCGGATTTAAAGCTGGTGATGTCATTATACAAATGGACGGAAAAGATGTTAAAAATATGAATGAATTAAATACCATGAAATATCAACACCAAATTGGTGATACCGTTACCTTGAAAATTAACCGAGATGGTAAAGAGATGGACTTATCTCTTACTTTAGCAGAACAGCCTTAAGCAATAAACATTTACACTTCGTTCACAAAATGAACATATTCTTTGTGTATTATAAGAATGAACCAATTAAAAGATTGGTATAAAAATAAAAAACATCCCCTTTTTATTTTAAAACACAGGCAAATTCGCCTGTGTTTTTTTATATAATTGTGTAACTAGCACACAATTAAATCATATTCACTGGTGTTATTGGTATTTCCATAAGGATATACAATATAAATGTAACCATTATTGGCTAAGAAATAAGTGGTTGTATTGTCAATTTGATACATGGTATTGTTTGGATCTCGAATATAAACAGAATATCCAATATTGGTTAAATCACTTGAATTTTTACTTTTTTCCTTGATTTCTTTATTTATTTTTGCTTGTACAGTTGCTTTGTTTAGCTGTTTGGCATTTAACAATTGATCTAATGTAACAATACTACCATCATCTGTATTATAGTTATAAGTCATCATAATGACTCTTTGTGGATTGTTTCCTTCTTTTAAAGTAGAGCGAACTGCCAATGAAATAACATTTCCATTGACAAATGCTGCATAGTCCACATTGTATACCGTATAATCTAATTCTTTAGCCGATACTATTTGTGATAATTTGGTTACAAAAACCTGCTCAATCTGATTGTTAATTTGATTGGCATTATCACTAGCAATGTTAATACAAGGTATATTGACATTTAATTCATATTGATCTTTTTCATCTTTTACATATTGATTGGATGTGTAGACCAATTCTTTGCTAGCATCTTTTCGAGTTGCTTTATTAGCAACATTTTGATTGGTATATTCTAGAGAATTGGTAAACATGGTGGTAAAATGATTTTTAGCATCATCTTCTGCTTCATTTTGTTGAATGGCTGTTTTATCTTGATATCCCATCATCAATGCATCATTTTCCGAATTGGGATAAAACATTTGAGCATATACACCAACCCCTATGGCAATAATGCAAAATATTAAAATACCTAAATAGATATAATTTCTTTTTTTCATATTCTCACCTAACTCTCCTTGCTTTTTTTATTTCTATATTTCCACATTTTTATTATACCATTTTTTTTGGCTCGGTTCAATCCACCAAATCACCTGGATATCTTTTCACAGGTTTAAAACATCCCCATCACAAAATAAACACATATTTCTTGTAGAATGAAATAAAATATGTTATGATAGCATTAAATTGATATAAAGGAGGAATTTTATGGCTTTTACTATTATTGCAATTATTGTTATTTTAATTGTTGTTTTAATTGCTTTATATAATGGCTTAGTGCAAGCTAAATTAAAAGCAGAAAATGCTTGGAGTCAAATTGATGTGCAATTACAAAGAAGATTTGATT
>CAMCHB010000053.1 GCA_945874585.1 uncultured Clostridium sp.
TCGGTCTCGTGGGCTCGGAGATGTGTATAAGAGACAGCGGCTGTTGAGAGCAATCCACTAGCCAATGTGCATCCAGAATAAAATAGAAACAAACAAAAACATCCATTTCTTTGGTTATAAAAGAAATAGATGTTTTTTATTGGTTCCTCCCAATGAAATATCACTTAAATTAACATAATTTCATAAAATAACCATGAAGAACCTTGCAAAAGAAAGGAGTGAAACCAATGTTAAATGGAAAAAATATTGGATTCTGTATGACAGGATCTTTTTGTACCTTTCACCCTGTCATAGAAGAATTAAAAAAATTAAAGAAAACTGGTGCTAATATTATTCCTATTATGTCTTACAATAGCTATCAACTAGATACGAAATTTGGAAAAGCCAAAACCTTTATAGAAGAAATTGAATCGATTACAGAGCATAAAATTATCCATACGATTCCAGAAGCGGAACCGATTGGTCCCAAACGATTAACAGATATTATCGTCATTGTTCCCTGTACGGGAAATACATTAGGCAAATTAGCAAATGGAATTACTGACACACCGGTTCTCATGGCTACCAAATCCAATTTAAGAAATGGCAATAATGTTGTAATTGGAGTCTCTACGAATGATGGATTGGCAGCTAGTGCTCAAAATATAGGGAAACTATTAAATCGTCGTAATTACTATTTTGTTCCTTTTCGCCAAGATAATCCTATCACGAAACCACGCTCTTTGCTTTTCGATCCTAAAATGATAATCAAAACCATTGAAATGGCTCTCAATGATGAACAGGTTCAACCCATTTTATTGTGAATATAAAAAAGGAAGAATAGAAAATACTCTATTCTTCCCTTTTATTTGTTCTGCTTTACTGTTTCAATCGCAAAGCATTTAAGACAACCGTTAAACTACTTAGTACCATTGCT
The DNA here is from genome assembly GCA_945874585.1 of uncultured Clostridium sp. Classification (GTDB taxonomy): domain Bacteria; phylum Bacillota; class Clostridia; order TANB77; family CAG-508; genus CAMCHB01. The sequence goes on from CAMCHB010000053.1 coordinate 917, forward strand.
AAACTTGCAATCATTGGATTCATAACAAATCCAAATGGATGGAAAATGCCCATGGCAATCGGTATCATAATACTATTATAGAAAAATGCCCAAAACAAGTTTTGTTTGATATTACGAATGGTTTTTTCACTGATTTTTCTTAACTTTAATAGTGATTCTAAATCATTACTCGTTAAGATGACATCTGCTGAATCCATCGCTATATCAGTACCACTTTTCACACTAATACCAATATCTGCATTTGTGATGGCTGGACTATCATTGATGCCATCTCCACACATAATGACACGTTTTCCTTCAGCTTTCAATTGCTGAATAAATGACGCTTTTTGAGCTGGTAGAACATTGGAGATAATGGTATCAATGCCTAGTTCTTTTCCTATCTTCTCAGCTGTTTTTTGTTGATCTCCTGTTAGCATAATTGCTTGTAGCTTTTCCTGATGAAGTCCTTGTATCACTTCTTTTGCATTCTCTCGGATAATATCGTTTACTCCGATTAAAGCAACCACTTCCCCGTTTATGACCACATACAAAATACTATTTCCTCGAGAAGTTAAAGCTTCTTCATCTTTTGCATGGTCATTGGTAATTTTAAACTTTTTAAGTAATTTGTGATTACCTACTAAAACATGATCCTGACCGATATTACCTTGAATGCCATATCCTGCAAAGTTTTGAAAGTCATTTACTGGAAGTAGTTCCATTTTTGTTTCTTTACTATATTTTGTAAAAGCTTTTGCAATAGGATGGCTAGATTGACTTTCTAGACTTCCCACAATTTGTATTATTTTCTCTTTTGAAATATTTCCATAAAGATAAACTGTATCAATTTTTAGTTCTCCATAGGTCAAAGTTCCTGTTTTATCGAATACGATGGTATTCATTTTAGATGCATTTTCTAGTACTTCACTTTTCTTTACCAAAATACCATTTGATGCACATACCCCTTCACTGATAACAATGGCAAGTGGTGTCGCAAGTCCAAGACTACAAGGACACGCTACAACTAATATGGTTACAAAGGTTCGAAGAGCATCTTTAACAGGAAATTCTCCTAATAAGTAAGCAAAAAATGTCAGAATAGCCAAAACGATAACAATAGGAACAAAATAGCCTGAGATTTTATCTGCTAGTTTTGCAATAGGTACTTTTGTATTGCTAGCTTCAATGACCAATCTGACAATTCCTGAAACTGTTGATTCCTTACCAATTTTCTCGGCTCGATATTGGATAAATCCATCGTAATTGAAGCTACCTGCAATTACCTTATCTCCTACTGTTTTTATGGCCGGTTTGCTTTCACCTGTAATAAAAGCTTCATCCAAATGGGCTTTTCCTTCTAATATTTCACCATCTACAGCAATTTTATCGCCTGGTTTAGCTAGTATAACATTTCCGTTTTTGATTTCATCTAGTGTTACCTGTTTTTCTTCTCCGTCCACTAAAAGAATGGCTTTATTGGGTGTAATTTTTACTAATTTTTGAACAGCATCTTTGGTTCTATCTTTACTAATACTATCTAAATATCTTCCTAATTTAACAAAATAAATAACAATAGCTGTTGATTCAAAATATAGATTCATAACAGCATGCTGATTGCCTTGTAGCACTTGAAACATGCCATATAAACTATAAAAAAAGCTACTGATAACACCAATAGATACCAATGTATCCATGTTTGGCATTTTATGAATCAGATTTTTGTACCCATTTTTTAAAATATCCCAACCATACCATAAAAAAGCGATTGTAAGAATGAACAAGCATACCGTATAAGCAATTGGGTTAGCATGTGCATCCAATAAAGGAATACTTGGCAAATGGATCATATGACCCATGGAAACATACATAAGGAAAATAGCCAAAACAGAAAAAACAATCAATTTTATTTTTTCTGCTCGATTCTTTTTTTCCATATGAATTTCTTGAAAAACTCCTAGGCTTTTAAATCCAGCTTGTTTGATATATTTTTCGATTTTTTGTTGATCTAGTATATTTTCATCGTAGTTCACCGTAGCATTTGCCATCACTAAATTGACAGATGCATCTAAAATTCCATTTTGTTTGTTCAGATATTTCTCTAATCCGTTGGAACATGCACTACATGTCATACCATCAATGGATAAAATAATTTTTTTCATTTCTTATCCTTCCTCTACCTCAAATCCTAAATCAGCAATTCTTTCTTTTACTTTATCTAAGTTTACTTCTCCTTCTGCCCATAATGTTACTTTACCTTCTTGATGGTCTGCTTCTATCTTTGTAATCGGAGAAATTTCACTTAAAGCATTGATCACTCTTTTTTCGCATCCTCCGCAAACCATTCCTTTTACATTTAAAACTATTTTATTCATAATCCAATCACTCCTTTTATCGATTAAATTTTTTAAACAAATGGACCAATTCATCTATTATTTCTATATTGCCCTCTTCCATATCTCTTGATACACAAGTATAAATATGATTTTCTAAAATATGATTTGCCAAACTTTTCACTGAATTTTCTACTGCTGACAGTTGCATTAGTACATCATTACAATAGGCATCATTTTGTATCATTTTGTTAATACCAGTTAATTGTCCAGAAATTCGGTTAATTCGATTGGTGATAATCTTTTTTTCTGCATCACTTCACATTGTTTTTTTTATTTTTTGCTCTTCCATTATTACCTCCGTTTATTAGTATATACCCCATATGGGTATTCTGTCAATGAGAGGGTATATCGCTATTCCTTTTGTTGCATCTAAGCTAGCCAATGCATAATGAAGATGCTATTTCGTCAAATTATTCTTGACATATTATGTTGACTATGGTATAAAAAATTTGTAATGTAATTGTTTTTTTATTTTTAAGGAGGTTGCTATTATGTTACAAGCAAAAAGCATCGATATTTATTATGTTCCATCCGAAACTATCGAATATCAAGGGTCTCGGGAATCAGTTTATGAACGTTTTCTCAAAAAAGGCTACTATGTAAATCAGGAACGTAATGGTTATTGGATTCTTTTTCGACCATGTCAAATTATTGTAACAGCTCATTGCGAAGACGGAAGCCAATATATCCATGATATGAAACGTGGTATTTTGGAACACTATGATCGGAAAAGAATTTCCCAAAAATTGGTCAGGACTTTTAAAAAAGATTTCAACGCTGGAAAACTTTTCATCGATGTTAGTGATCAAAACTATATGATTAAATAGTTTTGGTTTCTTTAAAACCTCATCAGGAGAGTTGATTTTTCAACTCTCCTGATTTTTTATGATATCATAAAAATTGCGAAACTGATATCCTTCTTTTTTTAAATACTCAATAGAATCTTTTAGCACCAAAGAACTGTTACTAACATCTTTTGTATCATGCATTAAAATAACCAAAGTTCCTTTATTTTTAGATGTCTTTTGTAAATTTTTTAATAATTGATAATTACTATACTTTTTGACAGAATCATTGTTTAAACAATTCCAATCAATAAAAGCATAATTCATGCTCTCTAAAATAGATTTGGCTTTCCTTTTTTGACTGCGATAAATGGGACTAATAAATCCATTCGGGAAGCGAAATAAATGAGAAGAATAATTCTCAACTCCTATTGCTTTGCCAATTGCCTCATCTGTTTTGATGATTTCATTTCGAAAACTCTCTTCATTTTTATATAAAATAGCATTGCGATGGTGATAACCATGATTGGCAATATAGTGTCCTTCTTCATATGCTCTTTTTACTGTTTCAGGATAGGTATCTACCATTTTTCCGATGACAAAAAAAGTAGCTTTTACGTCCTCTTCTTTTAAAATATCCAAGACTTTTGGTGTTACCGCCTTGGATGGTCCATCGTCAAATGTTAAATAGGCTATTTTTTCCTCTCCATTTGTCAATTTATCAATTTCTTCTTGCCACGAACTCGCATTTGTATGGGGCAAATCATGCGAAGCCTCAAGAGATTGAGAAGCATGATTTTCATATACTAAAATACCCAAAAGTAGAATCAGTAAAATATATAGACCTTGCAAGATTCTATTTTTTTTCAATATCACTAATTTCATTTGCTCTCCTTCTGATATCCAATTTATCGTAATAATTGAAACCACATTTGATAAAGATGAGTGGTCATATTCCATAAACTAATTTTGGCAATTGATTGGCTTGCTATTAGATTTACCCTACTTTCTTGCCCGGAGGAATCTGTAAAAATAGCAGTTCCAAGGATCTCCCCTTTTTCAATAGGAGCAACAAAAGGTTCTCTTAATTCAATTTTCTGTTCTATATTTTTCATTTCTCCCTTTTTTAATAATTTTCCACTATCCGCTTCAAATATAGCATCTACTGTGCTTTCAACTCCTTTTTGTACCTCTACTTGTTGAACTTTATCTCCTTCTTTAGCAAGTTGTTTATAGGTATAATTACTAAATCCATAGTCCAGCACTTTTTTAGCATCTTTAAATCGTGTATCACTGTTTGGTGCACGCATAATAACCGCAATTAAAGACAATCCATCACGCGTAGCACTTGCCGATAAATTATAGAGTGCTAAAGAAGTAGAACCTGTTTTTAAGCCAGTGGCTCCTGGGTAATTTCGAACTAATTTATTGGTATTGACTAACCCTGATTTACCATCTCGTAAACTATCCATCCAAATTGTCGTGTATTTGGTAATGGCTGGATGTTTGGTAAGCAATTCCCTTGACATAAGAGCAATATCATAAGCAGATGTAACATGCCCATCTTCATCAATACCATGGCAATTTTTAAAAGTTGTATCCTGCATGCCAAGTTCTTTTGCTTTTTGATTCATTTGTTCTACAAAAGCTTCTTGTGAACCTGCTAAATATTCTGCCATAGCAACCGTACAATCGTTCGCTGATACAACACAAATTGCTTTTAGCATATCATTAACAGACAATTCTTCACGTACATCTAACCATATTTGTGAGCCACCCATGCTGGCTGCATTTTCACTGCAAGGTATTTGAGTATCATAGGTAATTTTTCCTGAATCCAAAGCTTCCATAATCAACAAAATGGTCATTACTTTTGTTACACTCGCTGGTCGCAATTGTTTATGGGCATCTTTTTCAAATAAGACTTGACCGCTTCCTTGATCCATTAAAATAGCCGCTTCTGATTCTAACGCAAGGTTTGCTTGTTGATTGTTAGAATTACTTTCAATAGAAGAACTTGCCTCTACCGCAGTAGGATTCGTCCAAACAAAAGAATCTACCATAGCCCAGCAAGACTGACTTCCCATAAAAAGAAACATACATACGGTTATACAACTTACGATTTGAAAAATGATTTTTTTCATAAAACCCTCCATGTTCGTAATTTCTATAATTATATGTATGCTTTTATTTTTGATTCAATTCCAATTACTTATCAATTCTTTGTTTATCTTCATGTTACCATAGCCAATCCCTATTTTTCTATCTTTTTTCTTGTCTCCATGGCAATCTGTTCCGCCAGACATCAATAAATTTTTTTCCGTACAAAAATCTATCAATGTTTTACTTTGCTCCTTTGTAAAAGATGAATGCATAACTTCAATACCATCTATTATTTTATCCTGTAACAATAGGTTTAAAAAGTTAATTGGATCCTCTAAATTATATCTGTATACATGAGCTATAAATAGTTTCCCACCTGCTTCTTTTACAGTCTCTGATACTAATCTGGCATTTGGATAATGTATACTAAAATCTACAAATGCTGGGAACTTATTATTAGTTACACATGAATTAAAGAAAACATCAATATCATCCCACTGCTCTTTTTTAAAATATTTTTTATTTTCTTCGTATTTCTTTATCCCAGGAAAAATAAAATCTATTGGCCATCCTTTGTTTTTATCGTACTGAATATTGTCAATCTTTATATTATTTTTCTTACAACTATTCATCATAAATTTAAACTCTTTTTCTAAGTCAGGCTCTTTGCTTTCATAATTTTCCTGTACAAATTTTTCAAGTTCTTTATAGTCAAAATCATATGCTAACATATGAAAAGCAATACCATCATATACTGTATTAAACTCTATTCCAGGAATTATTTTTCCTGAATAAATACTTTTATAATCTATATTTTCCATTTCTCTATAAGCTTTTAAAGTATCATGGTCTGTAATTGATAATATTTCTACTCCCATATTTTGAGCTTCTTCTAGAATTCTACTAAGACTCCATGTTCCATCAGAATAATTCGTATGTGTGTGAAGATCTATCATTTGTATTCTCCTCTCGTACTGCATTTATTTTCCTATAAATAATATAAGAATTAAATTTTTCTACTACCTGCTTTTCACTTAAATTTGTAGTGTCTAAAAATAATTTTCTTATATTGTTTTTTCCTATATTACCCACAATGTTTTTAAGCATTTTTTCTAAAA
>CAMCHB010000054.1 GCA_945874585.1 uncultured Clostridium sp.
GATCAGCCTCGGTCTCGTGGGCTCGGAGATGTGTATAAGAGACAGGAAGTAAATTTTACTTCTTCCTTTTTCTTATTTGCTCTGCTGAAGAAATTCTAAATTTTAAAAGTTTTAGCGTCTGCATAAAATTTGTCAATCAAACGATTGACTTGTGAAAATGGATGCGATATAATTTTTAAGGCGTTGTAGTTAAATACAAGGATATTTTAGAAGGAGGGCATAATTATGTCACTAAAAGAAATCCAAAAAGAAATAGTAGAAAACAAAAAGCAACATAACTTCAATGTGAAAGACATGCACGAAGAGTTTTGCCATTTATATGGAGAAGTAGGAGAGGCCTATGATGCATGGTTTAAAGGACTGGATACTTTCCAAGAAGAATTGGCAGATGTAGCGATATTTCTACTAGGAATTGCAGAACTCAATGATATTGATTTAGAAGCTGAAATTAAGAAAAAAGTGGAGATTAACAAAGGAAGAATATACAAAAAAAATGAAAAAGGACATCTGGTACATATTTAAGTGAAAGAAAAGAACTGGTATATTTGCCAGTTCTTTTCTTAGATTACCGATTCAAATGTGAACAAAGCGCATAAAAAACAGTTGACATAACCTAACAAAAGAGGTATAATAACATAGAAAGCAGAAATGCTTTTTTATTCAATCATCATAATAAGACAGTTGGATTAAAACAAAAGGAGGAATTTATGATGAACGTAAGAAACCCGAAATATTCACTTGGAAGCTTGCTGGAAGCTAATACGGCAGTTCGACTCAAATCTGGACTAATTGTGTATGCAATGAATACAGAAGAATTTTTAAAAGCTCTAATTTTAGAAGAAAAAAAAGAGATTGAACTGCAGATTGCAGGAGCTAAAGAAATGAAAACATTGAAGGTGAAAAAGGGGGATATCTCAGCAATTAAAGATATCCATGGACTTTGGTAATTTTATATTTCCAAGTCAAAAATAATATGGGGTATGTAATACCTCATATTATTTTTTTGAATTGCACTTGTAAAAATATGGAAAACTGGATATACTAAAAGAAAAAAACGAAGAGGTGTATCGATGTGATTATTGATATGGGATATGTCAGTAAAGTTTTTCGCAGAATTATTTGGTTAGCACTTAGTGTGGTTGCCTTATGGATCAGTGTAAAATTATCTATTTTTTATTTACCTTTTGTGGTGGCATTTATATTAGCTAGTATGATAGAACCTATCATTCGCTGGGTCAAAAAGCATACGGATTTAGAACGAAAACCAGTTGCCATTTTAGTCTTAGTAGCTGTATCTTCCATATGCCTTGCTTTTCTGATCTGGGGAATTGCAGTTTTGATTTCAGAAGCTTCTAATTTGTTGCAAGATTTTCCTGCTTATACTGAAAAAGCATATCATCTTTTTCAATCTATAGTGGGAAATGTGCATTTGGATAAATATCAAATACCAGAGCAAGTAAGGCAATTATGGAAAAATTCAGCGGGGGATTTATTAGATGTTTTGTCCAATTGGGTGAAACATATCTTAAACTCAATTGTGAATCTCATCACATCTCTTCCAGAAATCGGAATTTACATTGTTATTACCTTGCTAGCAACTTATTTTATCTGTGCGGACCGCCTCTATATTTTAGATCAAGTTGAACATCATTTTCCCAAACGTTGGGTCAGAAAAATGGCTATACAGGTGCATAAAATTCTATGCAGTTTAGGTTATTATTTAAAAGCAGAAGCTATTTTGGTTATCATTGCCTTTTTTCAAGTTTTAATTGGTTTGTATATTCTAAAATATATGGGGATGCCGGTAGAATATCCGTTACTAGCTGCTTTGGCAATTGGATTTGTGGATGCTTTGCCGATTCTTGGTTCTGGTACAGTTATTGTGCCTTGGGCTTTTATTTCAGCTATCAATGGAGATTTGCCTTTAGCCATAGGTTTGCTAAGCATTTTTGCTATTTTGTCGATTGTTAGACAACTACTGGAACCTAAAATTGTCAGCAAACAAATTGGAATTCATCCTATTTTTACTTTAATTGCTATGTATACAGGCTTTAAAGCAATGGGGGTGTTGGGATTACTGATTGGACCGATTGCCCTTATTATTTTGAAAAATGTATATAGTACATTGATTGAAAAAGGGGTTGTAAAAAGTTTGCTAGAGCTTACTTAAGATTGTTTTTTCCCAATTAAAGCAGTGGTTGGTAGATACGATTGGTCTGGCGGATAAACGAGAGGATCACTTGGTTTCTCCGTCGTTTCTATTTTTTGTACCTCAATGATCGGAATTTCACCATGATAATCTCCTTTTTCAATTTTCCCTGTAATTTTTACCCAAGTTTGATTGTTAAAATTGTTTGCTTTTTTGGTGTGACATAAAAATCCAACGACTAAAGTTTGCATTTGGGAGTCAATGACCATATCTCTAGCTAATACGAATTGATCTTGTGCTAAATCTTGAACACGGTAAACATAGCCTTCAAATTGAATGGTTTGCCCGATGTAATTTGGCAGATTTTCATGCACTGCTTTCAAGACATTGGTATAATTTTTGGCGTCAATCTGCACAACTTTTTGTTGGGGAAGACAAGTTGAGGATGAGGATTGAAAGGCAGAGTGAAAAATACGAATGGCAGAGATAATAGCGAGAACAAGAAGAAAAATGGCCGCTAAGATTAAAATTATTTTGAGTAGTTGAGATTTTTTGATTTGAATATTATAAATAAACATGAAAATCCTCCTCGTGAAATCATTTGATTTATCCTATGAGGGAAAAGAAAAAAATATGAACCATCTATTCAAATTCATATGGAAGAAAAGTGAATCCAGATTCAAATTAAGGAATGGTACAAAATGAAAATTTTGTACCATTCTTTTTCTTTGGAAAACAGTTGAAATCATAAAATCAGAATATTGGAAAATAAGGCGAAAAATGTTGACAAAAAAAACTTATCATATATAATAAATATGTTAAACAAGAAGATAAAAAAATGAGATACAGAGGAGGAAAATTTATGTATGTATTTAACAGAATAACCGTGAATCCGCAACTGCCAAAACGTATCAATCGATTGGATGAAATTGCCAACAACTTGTGGTGGTCTTGGAACACCGATTTCTTGAAATTGTTCAAGAAAATCGATGAAGATTTATGGCTGGATGTAGGGAAAAATCCAGTAAAATTCTTAAAACTTGTGAGCCAAGAAAAATTAGAAGAATTGGAAAATGACATTGAATTCTTAAAAGAATACGATCAAATTGTCTCAAATTTCGATAATTATATGAAGAGCACTCACACTTGGTTTGACAATCAATATCCTAATATGAGAGAGAAAAGTTTAATCGCTTATTTCTCTGCAGAATATGGATTAGATGAAATATTGCCAATTTATTCAGGTGGTTTAGGAATTCTATCTGGAGATCATTTAAAATCAGCCAGTGATTTAGGAATTCCATTGGTCGGTGTTGGATTGCTTTATAAAAATGGCTACTTTGATCAAAAAATTAACGAATATGGTATCCAACAATCTGACTATCAAAATTTGGATGTGGCTAATCTACCTATTTTGCCAGTACACGATGAAAAAGGCAATGATTTATTAGTGTCTGTCAAATTTTATGGGGAAGAAGTCTTTTTAAAAGTTTGGACGATTAAAGTAGGACGTATCAGTTTGTATTTAATGGATTCTGATATTCCAAAGAACCGAAAAGAATATCGTGAAACAACTCTAAAATTATATGGTGGAGATAAAGAAACGAGAATTCGCCAAGAAATCATTCTAGGCATTGGTGGTGCACGTTTACTTGAAAAATTAAATTTAAAACCAACGATTTATCATATGAATGAAGGACATTCTTCTTTCTTAACATTAGAATTGATGCGCAGAACAATGGAAGAAAAGCAAGTTTCCTTCAACATTGCGCGTGATATCGTAGGAGCCAAAACAGTCTTTACAACCCATACACCAGTACCTGCTGGTAATGACATTTTTGATATTGCATTAGTGGATAAATATTTTGGAGAGTTTTGGGGTAAACTAGGTATACCAAGAGATCGCTTTTTACGTTTGGGAATGAAATGCTCTACTGGATTAGAACCAGGATTTAATATGGGTATTTTAGCCCTTAAAATTTCAGGCAAGAAAAACGGAGTTAGTAAGTTACACGGCGCAGTTTCACGAGAATTGTTTGGCGAGATTTGGTCTAATATTGCAACCAATGAAGCACCGATTACCTATGTAACCAATGGCGTTCATACTTGCACATGGTTAGCACCAAATATCAAAAGATTATACAATCAATACTTATTGCCATACTGGCAAGATAACATTCATTTGGAATCTACTTGGAAAAATATCAAAAGCATTCCAGATCAAGAATTATGGAAGGCTCATTTAGAACGTAAGCAAAAACTAATGGAATTAGTAAAGCAAAATGAAATGAATCGTTTGAAAAATACAAGTGTTGGTTATGATGCTTTGAAAGAAATGGTATCTAGTTTAGATCCAAATGCTTTAACTATTGGGTTTGCTAGAAGATTTGCTACTTACAAAAGAGCAAATTTAATCTTTAAAAATATTGAAAGAATTACCGAAATTTTGAATGACAAAGAAAGACCTGTTCAATTGATTTTTGCTGGAAAAGCACATCCAGCTGATAAAGAAGGCCAGGATTTAATTAAATACATTCATGAAATTTCAATGGTGCCTCAGTTTAAAGGAAAGATTTTCATTCTTGAAAATTACAACATTGAAATGGCTCGTTATTTGGTAAGTGGTGTTGATGTTTGGTTAAACAATCCACGTAGACCAATGGAAGCTTCTGGAACCAGTGGACAAAAAGCTGCTATCAATGGCGTTGTAAACTTTAGTGTTCTAGATGGCTGGTGGGCAGAAGGTTACAATGGTAAAAATGGTTGGGCTATTGGTTCTAACAAAGAATATGCATCTTATGAAGAACAAGATATTGCTGATAGTAATAGTATTTATGATATTTTGGAAAATCAAATTATTCCAACCTATTATAATCGTGATGCAAAGGGAATATCTAAGGATTGGATTGCATACATGAAAAATTCAATTGCATCTAATGCAGGAAGATTTAGTACAGCTCGTATGTTAGTCGATTATATGCAAAAACTATATATGCCACTACAAGATGTTACCATGAAATATTTTTCAAATTTGGATGATGTATCTGATTTCAATCAATGGAAAAATGACTTGAAATTGAATTGGAACGATATTGAAATCACACAATTTGATAATGTGAACAATAAAAAATTAGATGCTGGACAAAGCATTGAAGTAAATTGCCAAGTTAAATTACCAAATATCAGTGTTGATAGTATCGAAGCACAGGTTTATTTCGGAAAAATAATGGATAATGGTAATATGGATGAAATTCAAATTATTCCGATGAAAATGATAAAAAGTGATGAAAAAGAAAAAAAATTCACCTATAAAGCAAAAATAGAGTTGACAACTGGGGGTGAATACGGTTATACTTTTAGGGTTGTTCCTAAACATAAAATGTTATTAGACCAACAGAACTTAAATATGGTAAGGTGGATAACAAATTAGGATATCAAGAAGTAGGAGGAGAGATCAAAATGAGAAAAACAAAAATTATATGTACTATAGGACCAGCAAGTGATAATGAAGAAACATTAAGAAAATTGATGTTAGCTGGTATGAACGTAGCAAGAATCAACTTTTCACATGGCAATTATGAAGAACAATTACCAAAAATTGAATTAGTTAAAAAACTAAGAAAGGAACTAAATTTACCAGTTGCTCTTTTATTGGATACAAAAGGACCAGAAGTTAGAATTGGTAAATTTAAAGACGAAAAAGTATATTTAAATGAAGGCGATGTATTTGTTTTAACCCCAGAAGAAATTTTGGGAACTAAGGAAAGATTCACAATTAGTTATAAGAATTTGGCGCATGAGGTAAAAATCGGTGACAAAATTTTAATTGATGATGGCTTAGTAGGAACAGAAATTATTGATATAAAAGGTGACGAAGTTTACTGTAAAGTATTAAATGGAGGACCAATTAGCAATCGTAAAAGTGCTAATTTACCAGGTGTAAGCTTAAATTTACCGGTTATGACTGAAAAAGATAAAGATGATTTAATCAAAGGTGCACAAGCTGGATTTGATTTTATAGCAGCATCTTTTGTTAGAAAAGCACAAGATGTAAAAGATATTCGTGATTTAATTTCTACTCATGGTGGAGAAAAAATTAGAATTATTTCTAAGATCGAAAACAGAGAAGGCGTTAACAATTTTGATGAAATTTTAAAAGCTTCTGATGGTATCATGATAGCAAGAGGAGACTTAAGTGTTGAAATACCAATGGAAGAAGTTCCAATTATTCAAAAAGACTTTATCAAAAAGACCATTCGTGAAGGAAAAATCGTCGTAACAGCAACTCAAATGATGGATTCTATGATTCACAATCCACGTCCAACAAGAGCCGAAGTAAGCGATGTATCAAATGCTATTTTTGATTTATCAGGTGGCATCATGCTTTCTGGTGAAAGTGCTAATGGACACTATCCAGTAGAATGTGTTGAAATGATGGATAAAATTGCAAAAACAACAGAAGCATCTATCAACTATTGGAAGAGATTTAGACAAAGAGAATATGATTTGGAAAATCGTGAATTTAGATTTAATATTTACAATGGTGTATGTGTTAGTGCTATGAACTTAAAAGCAAAAGCAATTGTTACGTATACTGTTTCTGGTTCAACAGCAAGAATCGTATCTTCTTTTACACCAAAATGTCCAATTTACGCTATTACAGATAACGAAAAAGTATGGAGACAATTGAACTTACAATGGAACGTATATCCAATTCTTGTTGAAAAGAATGAAAATGTGGATGAAATGATCCATGTAGGTATTGATCGATTAAAAGAAGAAGGCAAACTAGTAAAAGATGATTTAGTTATCATTGCTGGTGGAGCTTACATTCTTCCTGAAATTGAAAGCCCAATTAACAAAGTAATTGGTGGAATTGTAAAAATCTAAGATAATACAAAAAGCTAGTCAATATGAAGTGAACCCAAATTATTAGACAAAAAAGTTTAAAAAGGAGGGTTCATTTTCATG
>CAMCHB010000055.1 GCA_945874585.1 uncultured Clostridium sp.
AATAAAAAATCAATCTATGAGAAAGATCTATTTACACAAAAGATTTGACAGTTTCTAACGAAAAGGCAAATTAAAAGAACTTTATAATTTTACTATTAATATTTTCGGATAAATTATTATCAATTTTTTATTACCAATATCTGTCACTTTCAATTTCTAGCGAATCTTTTAAATACTCTTTCAAATCTTTACTATAATCCCTCTTACCCAGGATTTCATCTTCTTTGTGGATAGTTGGATCAAGCCAAGATGCTTTTTGTAAAATCCAGTCTTTATACTCCGGATCTTTGACTGTCTTAGCATATTCTCGAATTTGTTTTGAAGTTTTATAGTCACGTGCTTCAATTATTAATTTTTGAACCTTTTTCTTTTCGTCATTAATATGCTCAGCTCTTTGTATTTTCCGTTCCTTTTCTTCCTTTTGTTTTCGCTCTTCCTCTTCTCTAACAAGACGCTCCTTTCTTACAGAAATATACTCTTTATAAAATTCAATAATTATCTGAGATATCTTATCTTCCAATTTTCCTTTATTGGTATCTCTTATATAAGCATGATAGGGATAACTATCAAACTTTATTCTGAATCTTCCATTATATGGATGATCATATTTTCTAATTCTAGGTTTATAAGCTAAATCTGGATCAATCATTCGCTTTTTCTCATATTCATTCAATTCCGCTTGCTCTTCTTTAGTTATCCTATGGTCTATATTATCTTTATACTCTGAAATACTAAAAGGAACCTCGTCCTTTCCACCAATAATTATTGTAAAATCATCTTTAACTTCTTCACCTAGTTGATCAAATATCAAATAAATCCTGTCTAACAACCTATATAATCTAGGAAGTTCTTTAGGTGAGATATCATCCATAAATTTAGGCTTTTGTTCATCCGAATACCACTTATACCATTCATATGAATGGTCATCGTAAGGGTTCTCTTTCTTCCAATTCTGAATACTTTTCTTAAAATTTCTCACCTTGGAACTCAAAGACTTTTTAGATGAATACTTAAACTCCGCTAATACTTGTTCTATCTGCTCAATTTTTAAAGGATCATTTAATTCTTTTAATTCATTTTTGATGTCTTCATTTTCATCGCTTGTTCGAAAATAAATAATATCAGTTTCAGCAATTGGTAAAGGTTTTATAAGATTTGAAACATCTCTTTTCATCTTTAAATACATTCTGTATTTTGGACCAGGAATTGGAATATTATTCTGATGACAAAAAGAGCTAAATTGATTGTAATTTATATGATATTTATCAGATAGATCTTTTAGACTATTCTTTAAAAGCTCATTATATAGTTCTGTTCTAGAAAATTTTTTCATTTAGCCTACATCTCTTATCTACTTCAATAAGCTGACTATAATACATTTTCATTTTATTCTTTATCAATTAAAATTGCATAACTTTCGCTTTTACTAAATTCACATTATTATCTAAATTTTATGGCTCTTTGACAAGATAAGAAACTATATTAACCGCAGATCTATCACTCATCCGAACATATATGACAAAATTTTCCCAATCTTGTCATATAACTAATTATTCCAAAAAAAGATAGACAAAAACAATGCCATGTTCCTGCCTACCTTTATACTTAATAACAAGCCCTATGAGAAAAAAGGTTCAAATCATTATAAATTCTTTTCCATATTCTTCAATCTCATTATTCTATCTACTTGTTCTTGTTCACTGGTCTTTTCTAACTTATACACAGTAGACTTACCGTTTCCTTCTGAAACTAAAAGCTTCTCATCCAACAAGTGATTAAATCTTTTTCTTACGGTACTGTTACTTCCAAATTTATCATTCATATCTTTAAACATTTGAGAAAAGCTAAATTTAGATTTTTGAATGGCATAATCAATGATAAATTTTTCAGTTGGATCCAAAACCATTTCATCATCAATTTTAGTTCGAATATCTATTTTCCAAATCCTTATCTTTGTAATCTTATTGGTTGAATCAATTTCTATTTCAGGTTCCATCAAATGGTTTCTACTTGCAGCCCTTAAAATTCTAGGTCCTCCGCTGGCCTTCTTTTCTGAAATACCAATTCTTCTAAATAAAGTAGCGATCTCTGAATTTCTTACTTCAGACTTTTGACCACGTAAAAACGATTCTCTACTGACTCTCATATCGCCTGGATTAGTAAATTCCCAATAACTTGGGCGATCCTCAATTTGAATTGCTATCGTACCATCATAATAAGCATGCATTAAACAATTAACTAATGCTTCCTTGGCTGCAGATCTTAAATCAGCAACATAACTGCCTCTTGTCAATTCTTCATCTTGAGTATATTTGTCATTAATATTAGAAGCTATTCTAGGTAAGACTACATTATAAAACGAATAAATATTCATTTCTGGATAGTTCATATCACCTGCTGAAACACGATCAATCCAATCAGTATCACCATCTTTAGCATATCTTGTATAGTCTAATTGAAATCTAGGAAATCGGTCCATTATCGACATAAATTTACCGAAAAACAACAGACCGCCTTCCGTCATTTTATAATTTCTATTTGAGGAACGCCTATCGCGTCTTAATACTCCAATATCTATCAAAAGTTCACGATCTAATTTAGACACACTATCTGCACCTTCTAATTTTTCTAGCTTTTTGCGATAATCACTAAGATCTTCTAGATTTAAGTCACTATCCCAATCAAAATTCTCAAGCAATCTAGTATCTACCTGATCTTGGCTTTCAGCATATAAATACTTCAATTGATCATGAGTGGCTAAGCGATCACCATCATCAGTTCTCATATAAGTTTTACCCTTAGCATTAATGGGCTTATCAGAAAACTGAGCAGGAAATATTTTAATTTGAATTAATCTTTTACCCTTAAATGTAGTTATTTTAACATCAGAATTTTGAATTACAGGCTTATTGATTACAGTAGAGTTGCTATTATCGTTAAACAATTCTTTTATTACATCATCAGGGTGATCAACACCTACAATTTTATAATGATGTGGTGTTGGTTCATCTACACCTAATACAATAAGACCACCATCTGTATTAGAAAATGAGCTTATTGTTTCCCATATACTTTTAGGCAATTTCCAACTAGCCTTTTTGAACTCTAAATGTAAACTCTCTTTTGGAGTTGTAAATTCAATTGCATCTACGTCTTTAACAAAATTAATAAAATCCATAAATTCACCTGTAAGTAAAAGAAAGAAAAAAGGAAGAAATACTGTTATATCAACATTTCAAGTTAGTTTTATCTTTATAAAAAAAGAAAAAGAAAAGTATTGACATTTGTATCATTTTGTGTATTGTAAGAGCCGCGATATAATTTATAACTTTAATAATTATACCTTGAAATCTAAAATCACCCAAATTGATAAAAGTTAACAAACAACTAAGAAATACATTCCAATTAATTTAGCTCTGGTTAATTGCATAATAGGTAAGAGGTGGCTTATAAACTATAAAATATAATATTAAGCATTTTAATTGTAGGATTAAAAGATATCATAAAAAGATAGATAAAAATGTCTCTATAATTTTTCCTGTTGATAACTGATCTTCACGTTAAGCTGTTAACAGCTTTTTTATTGCATAAAAAAAGAGACCATCACGGCCTCCTTAATCCTTAATCCTTATTCTACTTATTATCTAATTCATCAAAGAAACCTTGCTTCTTCAAAATTTCGAGGTATCGACTCACAACATCGGTCCACAAAGGCAATGGCTTAAAGCCATTTTCAACTAATTTACTCTTATCTAAACGTGAGTTGAATGGACGAACTGCTTTGGACAAACCATATTCGGCAGTGGTAACTGGCGTTACCTTGGTGTCGTAACCAGCTTGACGGTAGATTTCCTTGGTAAAGTCGTACCAAGAAATGTAGCCGGTCTTAGTGCCATTTTCATCATAACCGCTTTCGGTTGCTGGTAATTCAGAATTGGTTGCGTGGTAATAACCGTACTTGTCAGTTTCGATCATATCTACAAGCAGACGAGCCAAGTCAAAGGTGTAAGTTGGCGTACCGATTTGGTCATCGACAACCTTAACTTCATCGTGGGTAGAACCAACTTTAAGCATGGTCTTGATAAAGTTAGAACCGTTAACACCGAATACCCAAGCGATACGCACGATAAAGTATTTGTCTAAAATATCGGCAACAGCCTTTTCGCCGCCAACGTTCAGTTTTAATCACTTAAAAGCCGTACATGCAGCAATAATAGTAGAAATTATGCTGCTAATATTACTTACACTATTGGAGCCTAAAATATTCTGCAATTTATTCCAAATTTTCTTCAATTTTCCATAGGATTCTTTTTTTTCAGTGCTCTCTTGTAATTCATCCAATGTTTTATAAAAATCGGGATTATAATCCTCTGCTTTCATATACAGCAATTTTAAATCATTGATTTTCTCAATTGTTTTTAGCAAAGCAGAATAATCCACTTCATTTTTACTTTCAATAATTGAATTATGATCTCCTTGTTGCAAATTAGTAACAGAAACTGCTGAATTAAAATTGTTTTGATAAATGTTCGTCTGTTCTTTTTTAGCTGAATAATTTAATTCTTTTAAATATTCAGTACCTGCCGGCGTAAGATATCCTAACCAAACGTCACCACCAAAAAAGAAATCACACCTTACTAAATATCCCTGTTTTTGCAACTTATTAGTTATATCAAAAGCATATTTTCCCCACTTTTGTTGTAATTCTCGAGCAAGTTGAGAACTGGTACTGGGATTTATATTATTTTTCGCTTTAGTCAATACATCTTTTTCTATTGTTCTAATGTCCAATTTAATCTCCTTAAGCTAAAATATATTCCATCTTTATTACCAATCACACTCATCCTCAATTTTCAGCAAATCATCCAAATATTCTTTCAAATCTTTACTATAATCTCTCGATTTTAAAATTTCATCATCTCTATCCACAGTAGGATCAAGCCAATCTGCCTTTTGCAAAGCCCATTCTTTATACTTCTCATCCGAAATTGCAGTAGCATATTTCCTAATCCGCATTGCAGTCTGATAATCATGAGCCTCAGTTACTAATTTCTTAACACAAGTCTTTTCATCGTTAACATGCTTAGCTTTTTGATTTTTCCGTTCTTTCTCCTCTTTTCTCTTTCGTTCTTCGTATTCCCGCTCTAGGCGTTCATTCCTTACACTTATGTATTCCTTATAAAAATTTATAATTATTTCAGAGATCTTATCTTCTAATTGTCCTTTATTCGTATCTTTGACATATGCGTGATATGGATAATCCTTAAGCTCTATCT
Organism: uncultured Clostridium sp.; assembly: GCA_945874585.1. Lineage (GTDB taxonomy): Bacteria > Bacillota > Clostridia > TANB77 > CAG-508 > CAMCHB01. The sequence goes on from CAMCHB010000055.1 coordinate 5,277, forward strand.
TTAACTTTCCATTATATGGATGATCATACTTTCTTATTCTAGGTTTAAACGCTGAATAAGGTTTTATCTTCAAATCTATTTCATATTCGTCTAGGTCTTTCTGTTCTTCTTTAGTTATTTCATGCTTTACTCGATCTTTTAATTCTAAAACATCAAAAGGAACCTCATCTTTACCACCAATAATTACTGTAAAATCATCTTTAACTTCTTCACCTAATTGATCAAGAACTAAATAAATTTCATCTAATATTCGATATAATCTAGGCATTTCTTTTGACGAAATATTTTCCATGAATTTTGGCTTTTGCTCATATGAATATCCCTCATACCATTCATACGTATGAATATCACCAGGATTACTTTCTTCCCATTCTTTAACACTCTTTTTAAAGTTCTTTACTTTATTACTCAAAGGCTTTTTAGATGAATATTTAAAATTAGCCAATACTTGCTCTATTTGCTTAATTTTTTGTGAATCATTTAAATCCTTTAACTCACTTGCTATATCAGTGTCTTTGTCATCTTCTGTTTCAAAATAAATAATATCGTTCTTAGCAGTGGGCAAAGGTTCAACTAATCCTGTAACATCTCTATTCATTTTTAAATACATTCGATATTTAGAACCAGGAATAGGTATATTATTCTGATGACAAAAAGCACTAAATTTAGCGTAATTTACATGGTATTTTTCAGATAAATCTTTCAAAGTATTTGTCAAAAGTTCATTGTATAGTTTCGTTCTAGAAAATTTCTTCATCTTTGTTATATTCCTTTTTCATTTAAACGTAAGCGTAATAGCATATCCTTATTCTTCATCATACAAAAAATCCATCACCCACCTCAGGTGATAGATTAAGTTTTAATATAAAAGATTGTTATGGATTAATATCATATTATAATGTCTTGCTTAATTCCTTAATGTACTTGCGTAAAGCGTCGCGTGTTTCTGGATGCTTCAAACCATATTGAATGGAAGTTTCAAGATAGCCTTCCTTGTTACCAACATCGAAACGTTGACCTTTAAAGACTTGAGCAAATACACGTTGTGTCTTATTCATTGTATCAATGGCGTCAGTTAATTGAACTTCACCACCACGACCTGGCTTTTGATGTTCCAAAACATCAAAAATTTCAGGCGTTAATAAGTAACGACCGATTATTGCAAGATCACTCGGAGCTTTATCAACATCTGGTTTTTCCACAAAACTCTTTACATTGTACAAGTCATCGGCAATCTTACCATCCGGTGCAATTACACCATACTTAGAAACTTCCTTGTGTGGTACTTTCATAACGGCAATAGTTGAAGCATGAGTCTTGTCGTAATCGTTAATTAACTGCTTAGTCAAAGGAACTTTATCCTTCATTAAATCATCGCCAAGCATAATTACAAATAAATATCACTTTGCTATATTGCATATTGTTTTTACTTTCTATTTATTGATTTTTATTTTTTCCCTAAAAGATTTAATTATTTCTATAACAAATTCGTTTCTAAATAATGCAAGAATAAGAAAATATAAAATTACAGAAAAACAAATTGAAAATATGGTTTTCATTATTATTGAACTAAAAATAATGTTACAAATTATACAAATTATTATAATTCCTAAGCATCCAATAATTGATGTAATAAAAGTTTTTAACAGTTTTCTAGATAAGAAAACGTCTTTAACT
>CAMCHB010000056.1 GCA_945874585.1 uncultured Clostridium sp.
AGCCAGAACAGATGTTTCTGCACATAATAAAAATGCAAAGATGGGAGTTATTCGATTATTAAAATGGATGATGTAAAAAGAAAGTATGGAAAAATAATTGCCAAAATTGGAATTATAATTGTTTTTGTAGTTTTGGCTATAGAGACACGGTATGCATCATGAACATTGGAGTGATGAGGCACAATCTTTTTTATTGGCGCGAGATACGAAATTATCAGAATTATTTCATTATGGTAAATACGAAGGAACACCACCTCTTTGGTTTTTGATTATCAAATTATTTTTAGCCCTAGGAGGAACTTATGGTACATTCTTCCTTTTGCCGATCTTATTTTCAACCATTGGTCTCATTTTATTTGAATTTAAAATAAAGGCACCATGGCAAATTAAGGTTTTGTTTCCCTTTACGTATTTTATTTTTTATCAATACACTATTGTAACTAGAAGCTATTGTATGATTTTTCCTATGTTGATGTTGATAGCATGGTTGTATCTCAACCGAATGAAAAAGCCAGTGCTCTACAGTATCGTGCTTTTGGTATTTATGAATATTAGTCTTCACACATTAGTGATAGCAGGATCTTTTATCTTACTATTTGTGATAGATGTTATTCAAAATAGGCAGTATAAAAATCGAAAAATTCAGTTGGCTACTTTGATTATGCTATTAGCTATGTTAGGAACTATGCTGTTAACCATTCCAAATCCAGATTGTGCTTATTCTGCTAATTATGGAACCAACTTGTGGACGATTTTATCTGAGGCTACAATAGGAGGCAATTATTGCAAATGGTTTGGAACAGAACGAATTGATATGGTGATTACAATATGGCTCATTGGTATAGTTTTTTTAGCAATGAAAAAATCAAAACAGAAGCTATACAGATTATTGATTCTTATCATACCTGTTACACTAATATTGATTTTTTTGGCTTATCAATGTTGGCATGTAGGTATTATTTGGTTATTACTATTTACGTATTTTATTTTAAACGATACGATCAATCAAAGCAAAATCATAAAATATATGATATTGGTTATTTTAGCGGTCCAAATGGTATGGAATATTTTTTCAATTCATTATGATTGGAACAATTCTTTTTCCGCTTCCAAAGAAGTTGCAAATTTCTTAAAAGAAAATGGCTATGACGATCAAGTTATTTATGGATACACCTATACCACAACAGCAATCGAGCCATATTTTGACCACACGATTTTTGCCAACAAAAATACAGATAAAGCATTTTATTTTTGGCAAAAAAATAAGCGGATATGATTTGGATTTAAATGGATCCTACCAAAAAAATGTGGATGTTTATATTATTCCTTACATTTATTATAAGCATGGATATGGTGTACAAAAAGATGGTTATCGTCTGTATCTATTTTATGGTTATACCTATGTTAAAAATAGGATTTACGAACCAGAAGGATATGCGGTTTGGGTAAAAGAAAAATAAAATTTTAAAAAAATTAGCACTCTCCTATTGAAAGTGCTAATTTTTGTAGTATAATAGAAACATGAGTGAGAAAATAAAGGAGGGATCCGTATGAATATACAAAAATTTACTCAAAAATCAGTAGAAGCTATACAAAATGCGCAGAGTATAGCAGTCGAAAATCATCATGCACAAATTGAACAAGAACATTTATTGTTAGCTTTATTGCAGCAAGAAAATAGTTTGATTAAGGAATTGCTAAAGAAAATGCATGTTTCAGAAAATTTTGAAACAGCAGTTAGCAATAGCATTCATAAAAAGCCAAGTATGATGGGCGGTTCTCGTCCCAATGACAGTATTTATGTTGCACAAGACGTCGATTTGGTTTTAAATGATGCAGAAAAAACAGCAACCAAAATGAAGGATGAATATGTTTCAGTAGAGCATATTATGTTATCTTTATTGGATCATCCAGATAGTGAATTAAAAGAATTGTTTCGAACGTTTCATATTACTAAAAACGATTTTCTTAATGTGTTATCTAGTGTTAGAGGCAATACCAGAGTAACAACCGATAATCCAGAAGAAACCTATGATGCTTTGAAAAAATATGGACAAGATTTGGTAAAATTAGCCAGAGAACAAAAATTAGATCCTGTGATTGGTAGAGATAATGAAATACGTAATGTTATTCGAATATTGTCTAGAAAAACCAAGAATAATCCTTGTTTGATTGGTGAACCTGGTGTTGGTAAAACAGCTATTGCAGAAGGACTTGCTCTTCGAATTGTCAGAGGAGATGTACCAGAAGGCTTGAAAGATTGCACAATCTTTTCATTGGATATGGGATCTTTGGTGGCTGGTGCTAAATACAGAGGCGAATTTGAAGAAAGATTAAAGGCTGTTTTGCAAGAAGTCAAAAAGAGCGAAGGAAAAATTATTTTATTCATCGATGAAATTCATACCATTGTTGGAGCTGGTAAAACAGATGGAGCAATGGATGCAGGAAACTTGTTAAAACCAATGCTAGCAAGAGGAGAATTGCACTGCATAGGTGCTACTACTTTAAATGAATATCGCCAATACATTGAAAAAGATCAAGCATTGGAAAGACGTTTCCAACCAGTTATGGTAGATGAACCAAGTGTAGAAGATACCATTTCTATTTTAAGAGGTTTGAAAGAGAGATATGAAGTATATCATGGTGTTAAAATTGCTGACAATGCACTAATTGCTGCAGCCACTTTATCTCATCGTTATATTTCTGACAGATTTTTACCAGATAAGGCCATTGATTTAATTGATGAAGCTTGTGCTATGATAAAAACAGAAATGGAATCTATGCCAACAGAATTAGATGAAGTATCTCGTAAAATCATGCAATTGGAAATTGAAGAGACAGCTCTTAGCAAAGAAAAAGACGATATTTCTAAAAAACGATTAGCTGCCATTCAAAAAGAAAAAGCAGAATTGAAAACGAAATTAGATAGCATGAAAGCAAAATGGGAAAATGAGAAGGAAGCAATTGGAAAAGTTCAGAAATTACGTGAGGAAATTGAGCAAACCAATAGTCAAATTGAACAAGCTGAAAGACAGTATGATTTAAATAAAGTAGCTGAATTGCGTTATGGCAAACTTCCAGAACTAAAAAAAGAATTGCAAAAGGAAGAAGAAATATCTGAGAAGCGTAAGGAAGATGGATTATTAAGAAACAAAGTAACCGAGGATGAAATTGCAAAGATTATAGCAAGATGGACAGGCATTCCTGTTACCAAATTGATGGAAGGGGAACGTGAAAAATTGATGCATTTGAGTGAAATTTTACATCAAAGGGTAATTGGACAAAATGAGGCAGTTGAAAAAGTATCTGATGCAATTCTTCGTTCAAGAGCTGGTATTAGTGATCCACGTAGACCAATTGGTTCTTTTCTATTCTTAGGACCAACTGGTGTTGGTAAAACAGAACTTGCTAAAGCCTTGGCAGAAAGTCTATTTGATGATGAAAATAATATTGTCAGAATTGATATGTCTGAATATATGGAAAAATATTCAGTCTCTCGTTTAATTGGTGCGCCTCCAGGATATGTAGGTTATGAAGAAGGCGGTCAATTAACCGAAGCAGTTCGTAGAAAACCATATTCTGTTGTACTATTTGATGAAATTGAAAAAGCACATCCAGATGTCTTTAATATTTTGCTACAAGTATTAGATGATGGACGTATTACAGATTCACAAGGAAGAACAGTGGATTTTAAAAATACGATTATCATATTAACTTCAAATTTAGGTTCAGAATATATTTTGGAAGGTATTAACGAAAAGGGTGAAATATCAAAAGAAGCAAAAGACAAGGTAAGTGCTTTGTTAAAACAAAGTTTCCGACCAGAATTCTTGAATCGTTTGGATGAAATTGTTTTCTATAAACCATTGAAAAAGGATGAGATTTCTCAGATCCTAGATTTATTGATAAAAGATTTAGAGAAGAGATTAGCCGATAAACAAATTCATTTGGTATTAACACCATCTGCAAAAGATTATTTGATCGAAAATGGTTATGATGAGGTTTATGGCGCAAGACCATTGAGAAGATTTGTACAAAAGAAATTGGAGACACTAATTGCTAAGAAGATTTTATCACAAGAAATTTTGCCAAAAACAACAGTTAATGTAGATTGTCAAAACAATGAATTAGTCATTCAGAAATAAGAAGGAATTGGGAGAAAATAATTCTCCCAATTTTTATGAGATTTTAACGAACAAATGTTTACAAAACTATAAAAATGTGATATGGTATACAAAAGAGGTGAAAGATATGAATAAGGTGTATGCTTCCATTGACTTAAAATCTTTTTTTGCTTCGGTAGAATGTCAAGAAAGAGGCTTGGACCCTCTTACAACTAATCTAGTGGTAGCTGATCCATCACGAACCGAAAAAACCATTTGCTTAGCGGTTACACCAAGTTTAAAAGCTTATGGAATAGCCGGAAGAGCACGATTATTTGAAGTGGTACAAAAAATAAAAGAAGTAAATGCTATTCGAAAATCAAAATTACATCAAACGGAATTTTCAGGTAAATCCTATCTAGATTCAGAACTAAAAGCAAATCCTAACTTGGCTGTTGACTATGTGGTTGCACCTCCTAGGATGGGAGCCTATATGAAATATAGCACACGTATTTACCAAATTTATTTAAAATATCTTTCACCAGAAGATATCTTTCCTTATTCCATCGATGAGGTATTTTGTGACTTAACCCATTATTTAGAAACATATCATATGACAGCAAAGGAGCTTATTACAACGATGATTCGTGATGTTTATCAATCAACAGGAATAACAGCTACAGCAGGTATTGGAACGAATTTATTCCTATGTAAAATTGCCATGGATATAGTAGCTAAACATACCAAACCAGATCAAGATGGAGTACGTATTGCTCAATTAGATGAAATGAGTTTTCGACAAAAGTTATGGAACCATCGACCTATTACGGATTTTTGGCGAGTGGGGAAGGGATATGCTAAAAAGTTAGAGCAATATGGGATGTATACAATGGGAGATGTAGCACGTTGCTCATTAGAAGATGAGGATCTGCTGTATCGTTTATTTGGTGTGAATGCAGAATTGCTGATTGATCATAGCTGGGGCTGGGAAAGTGCTACAGTACAAAGTGTAAAAGCTTGCATACCAAAGACCAAAAGCTTAAGCTCTGGCCAGGTATTACATTGCCCATATGATACGGAAAAAGCAAGATTGATTGTTAAAGAGATGGCAGATTTATTGGTATTGGATATGGTAGAAAAACATTATGCAACCGATATGCTGGTTCTTCATATTGATTATGATATCGAAAATTTGAGTCAAGTGGATCGAAAAAAATTGGTTAAGGGAACCATAAAAGAGGATCGTTATGGAAGATTAGTCCCAAAGCCAGCACATGGGACATTCCGATTCACAGAAAAAATATCCTCTAGCAAAAAGATTCGAAATGGTTTTATGACATTATACGATCAAATTATTCAAGAGGGTTTGCTGATACGAAAAGTGAATTTGACAGTAGGAAATCTTTCAAAAGAAGAAAAAGCTCCAGAAAAGACATTTGAACAAGTGAATCTTTTTACCGATTACAAAGAGCAAGAAAGAAGAGAAAAGCAAGAAACCAAACAAAGAAATAAGGAAAAAGAAATTCAAAAAGCAATTCTTCAAATTAAGCATAAATATGGGAAAAATGCTATTATAAAAGCAATGAATTTGGAAGAGGGAGCTACAACAATAGAAAGAAATCGACAAATTGGTGGACACAAAGAATAGGAGGAAAACAAGATGGAAAAAATAAATCCTTATGAGGATATGTTACATATGCCAAGGCCGGTGTCTCATAAGCATAAACCAATGAGTTTAGCAAATCGCTCGGCTCAATTTGCTCCGTTTGCTGCCTTAACCGGTTATGGGGAAGCGGTAGAAGAAACGGTTCAACTAGTGGAAGAGCAATTTAATCAAGGAGGAGAGAAAAATTGACCTTGTAAACAAATAAATGTATCAATGGTAAAATACCATTGACAAAGAAAAAGCATATTGATAAAATACAAAAGAACTAATAGCAGACAAATAAAATAAAGCCATAGTAGCATGATATTGGAGGTACAGAAGAAGGGAAAAAATTAGCTGAAGAAATACTAAAAAGAAACAGTAAACAAAAAGGATATCAAGAAGCAAGAGCTAACTTGGAAAACACTTATTCAAAAGTTTATGACAAAAACAATGAAAAATTCAAATCTCTCGTAGATGATGAAGAGGTTGCTGATATTCTTGCACAGAGATTAGGTGATAAAGATTTTATTGAAAGTTTAAATAAAGAAAATAAAACAGCTTTCCAAAAAATATATGATTGGGTAATAGATAAGCTTAATAAATTTACTGGTGGAAAAGTAGAAAAACTATATTGGCAAGACGTGAAAAATAAGTTTGAAAACGTTTACAAGGAAGAATATAAAAATACAAACAAACAAAATTCTAAGTATAGTATTCAAACCGATATAAATGGAAATAAATATATAAAAGTAGACACAGACCAGGATATTTTCGAAGGAATAGAACCTAAAGATTATAATAAAATAGCTAAAATGTATATGCAAGATTATTTAAAGGGAGAAACAACTTTGGCAGGCAATGATAAAGCTATTATAGATGGGAAAAGTGCAAGTAAATACACAAACCCAGGAAAAACACAGTATTATTTTAATGAAAAAATGAAATTAACTCTTGAACTAAAAAATATTCTAAAAATTGCACAAAAAGAAAGTATGGCAGCGCCTATAAAAGCTACAAGCAAATATCCAAGTTGCAGTCTCTTATACACATCTGACGCTGCCGACGATATG